>JBAUJK010000090.1:0-15707 GCA_049683695.1 Burkholderiaceae bacterium | reverse complement strand
GCAGCTCGGCTTCGACTGGCCGTTCGCCGGCGAATGCGAACGGCGCGATGTCCGGCCGCAGGACGACTTCGGTATCGCCGTCGATCCGCAGCCGCAGGCCGGCGCCGTCCAGGATCGCCAGCGAGCGCTCGATGCCGTCGAAGCCCGAGAATGGCCCGGCGGCGCACACTTCGGCGCTGCTGATGCGCCAGTCGAAGTCGTCGAGGCTGGCGCCGGCAGGCGCGATCGCCAGTTCGGTGGTGACGCCGCCGCCGTTCTTCCACGGCATCACCGCATAGTCGGCCGCAGTCAGCTTGCGCATGCAGCCTCAGGCGGCAGCGCGCGCGGTTTCGCTGACGGCTTCCGCCACGCGCGCGACCAGCCGCGCCGCCACGCGCGCGGTGCGGTGGTCGATATCGTGCGCCGGATTCAGCTCGGCGATGTCGGCCAGCCGCAGCTTGCCGCTGCGCGCCACCAGTTCGACGATCGGCTCGACCACTTCCAGCGCGACGCCGCGCGCCGAAGGCGCGCTGACGCCGGGCGCCATCGCCGCCGGCAGCACGTCGAGGCAGATGGTGAAATAGACGTGGTCGACGCCGTCGATGAAGTCGGCCAGCGCGGTCAGCGTCGCCGGTAGCTGGGTGCAGTCCATTTCCTCGTCCAGCCGCCAGCGCACGCCGAGCGAGCGGGCGCGCTCGAACAACGCCTCGGTGTTGGCGAAGTTGCTGACGCCGAGACAGCAGTAGTTGAAGTCCCAGCCGCGCCGCGCGCAATCCTCGGCGATCTGCCGGAACGGCGTGCCGGAGCTGGCCTGCTCGGCCATGCGCAGGTCGAAGTGGGCGTCGAGGTTGACGATGCCGATGCGCGGCACTGTCGCCGGCTGCTGCTGCGCCAGGAACTGCGCCAGCCCGCCGAAGGAGCCGAACGCCATCTCATGGCCGCCGCCGAGCGTGATCGGCGTCAGGCCTTGCCGCAGCAGCGTCGCCAGCTCGGCCGACAGTTCCTGCTGCGCGGTTTCCAGGCCGTCGCCATGGCCATCCGGCACGCAGACGACGTCGCCGGCGTCGAACAGGGTTTGGCAGCGGTGCACCGGCATGTTGCCGAGCATCGCGCGCAATTCCTTCGGGCCTTCGCGCGCGCCGGTGCGGCCGTGGTTGCGGGCGACGCCGGCATCGGAGGCGAAGCCGAGCAGGGCGATGCCGGCGTCGGCGGTGTCGTTGACGGGCTTAATGATCTGGTGCCAGCGGCGGCCGAGCTCGCCGTCGGCGGTATCGGTGCGGCCGTGCCATTGGCTCATGTTGGCGGGATGGTGCATTGTGTGCTCCTGGTGGGGACTGGGGTTAGTCCGTGTTGGGTGGCTGGTGTTCCGTCGTGAAATTGCTTGAGGCTGTTCTTGTTACTTCGCCATCGACTTATATCGTTAGCTTTCGACTATCGCTCCGGCGGAAGCCGGAATGCATGCATTCCTCCAGCGGTGCTTTTCGTCTAAACGATGCGGTTGCCACTTTGTGGTGCCTTGCCGGGGGTGGCCCGGCAGCCACCTACTTTTCTTGTCTCGCCAAGAAAAGTAGGCAAAAGAAGGCGACCGCGAGGACGCTGGCCTTCGGCTTCCCGCTGCTGCAACGCCAAAATCGGGAAATGTAACCAACTCGCTGCGCTCGCACATGTTTCATTTCTGATCCGATTTCGGCGCCGCAGCAGCGGCAGCGTCCAAGCGGGGGCACGTCAAAGTCAACAGCAACCGCAAAAAACAACGGCGCCTTCATAACCCCTCACATACTCCCAATACCACCTCGCTATATCGGGCGTGAAATGGTAATTTTTACCACATACTCCCTACTATTTAACTAACCCCCTTATTACTGGCCACTGCCGGCGCGAGATCGGCAGCCGGTCGTCGACGCCTTTCACCAGCACTTCCCACGCTTCCTGCACCCGCTCGCCGTCGCCGTCGACCGCGTGCGTGCCGCGCGCCACGCCGGCGATGGCGGCGCGCGCGACCAGCGCGTTGCGGTGCACGCGCACGAAGCTGGCGGCCAGCTCGGTTTCCAGCGACACCAGCGATTCCTCGATCAGGTAGTCGCGCTCCCGGGTGCGCAGCGTCACGTATTTCAGTTCCGCCTTCAGGTACAGCACCTCGGCCACCGGCACACGCAGGATGCGGCCGCGCTCCTGCACCGAGAAGTGTTCGCGGGCGCCGTGTGCGGTGGACGCATCGGTGGCCGGCGGGGCGGCACCGCGGCGCCATTCGATGGCGCGCTGGATCGCCTGCTCCAGCCGCGCGGCGCGCACCGGTTTCAGCAGGTAGTCGATCGCCCGCACGTCGAACGCTGGCAGCGCATGTTCCTCGAAGGCGGTGACGAACACGATCGCCGGCGCCCCGTCCTCCCGCGCCAGCCGGCGCGCCAGTGTCAGGCCGTCCATGCCTGGCATCTGCACATCCAGCAGCACCAGGTCCGGCTGCAGCGCGGCGATCTGCCGCAGCGCTTCTTCGGCATTGGCCGCCTCGCCCGCCAGCAGATGCGGGCAGCGCGGCGCCAGATCTGCCAGCAGCGTCGCCAGCCGGCGCCGCGCCGGCTGCTCGTCGTCGACGATCAGGATGCGCGGGATCATGCGGCCGCCTGGGCGATGCGCGTGTACGGGAAGCGCAGCCGCACCTCGAACGAGCCGCGCGCGGCACTGGTGGTCAGCGTTGCCTCGACGTCGTACAGCAGCGCCAGCCGCTCGCGGATGTTCTGCAGCGCCAGGCCGTTGCCGCCGGCCGGCTCGCCGCTGCCGTGCACCGGATTGGTGATGGTGATTTCGATGCGTTCCAGCTGGCGCGCGATGCGCACCTTGATCGCGGCCGGCGCCGCCGCCGGCTCGACGCCGTGGCGTACCGCGTTTTCCAGCAGCGGCTGCAGCAGCAGCGCCGGCATCTGCGCGCGCGCCAGCATTTCCTTGCTGACGTGGGCGGTTTCCCAATTCACCTGCAGCCGCTCGCCCAGGCGCAGTTTTTCGATCGACAGGTACTGGCGGCACAGCCGGATCTCGTCTTCCATCGTCGTCATGTCGCGCGCGTCGCGCATCAGCACGCGCAGCATGTCGGCCAGGTCTTCCAGCGCGGCCTCGGCGCGCAGCGGCTCGCTGCGGATCAGCGACAGCACCGCGTTCAGGCTGTTGAACAGGAAATGCGGGCGGATGCGCGCCTGCAGCGCCTGCAGCCGGGCCTCCACCAGCGACGGCGAAAAGGCGCGCGCGCGCAGCTCGAAATAGTGCTGCAGCGCGGCGCCGAGCAGCGCTGCCGCCAGCATTCCTTCCAACGCACCGAGCGAAGCGAAGCCGAGCGCGAACCATTCATAGTCCGACCACAGCCGGATCAACAGGCCGGTGGCGGCCGCCGGCACCAGCGCGCACAGCAGCCGCTGGCACCAGCGCGGCGTCGAGCGCAGCGGCCGCCGCAGCAGGCACAGCGCCGCCAGCGCCAGCAGGCAGGCCGGTTCGGTCAGCGTCGCCGCCTCGACGAAGGCGATCAGCCCGCGCTGCCAGCCGTTTTGCAGCAACGCCGCCGCCAGCACCGCCAGATTGACGAACAGCAGCGCGCGGAACACCACGCCGATGTTGCAGCAGTCGGGGATCGCGGTTTCCGCGACCGGCGCTTCGGCGGGCACGCGGATCGCGGGCGTGATGGACGGCATGGGCGGCATGGGCGATGGATGGAGCACGACGGGAAGCCGGATCGGGTCCGGGCCTGGGCCTGAAGCCCGTATAATTCTGCGATTCACCGGAACCGCACCCTGGCAATTATGACAGCACAACTTTCCCAAAAAGGCGAAGCCTGGTCGGCGCGCTTTTCCGAGCCCGTATCCGAGCTGGTCAAACGGTACACCGCGTCGGTCTTTTTTGACAAGCGGCTGGCGCCGTTCGACATCGCCGGCTCGCTGGCGCACGCGGAAATGCTGGCGCACCAGGGCATCATCAGCGCCGCCGATCTCGCCGACATCCAGCGCGGCATGGCGCAGATCGAAGCCGAGATCACCGCCGGCCAGTTCGAATGGCTGCTCGACCTGGAAGACGTGCACCTGAACATCGAGAAGCGCCTGACCGAGCTGGTCGGCGACGCCGGCAAGCGGCTGCACACCGGCCGCTCGCGCAACGACCAGGTGGCGACCGATATCCGCCTGTGGCTGCGCGCCGCGATCGACGACATCACCGGCCTGCTGCGCGCGCTGCAGCTGGCGCTGCTGGACCTGGCCGAGCGCCACGCCGACACCATCGTGCCCGGCTTTACCCACATGCAGGTGGCGCAGCCGGTCACCTTCGGCCACCACCTGCTGGCCTACGTCGAGATGTTCGGCCGCGACGCCGAGCGCATGGCCGACTGCCGCCGCCGCGTGAACCGGCTGCCGCTCGGTGCCGCCGCGCTGGCCGGCACCACCTTCCCGATCGACCGCGAACGGGTCGCCGCCGCGCTCGGCTTCGACGGCGTCTGCCGCAATTCGCTGGACGCGGTATCGGACCGTGACTTCGCGATCGAATTCTGCGCCGCCGCGGCGCTGGTGATGACGCACGTGTCGCGCATGTCGGAAGAACTGGTGATCTGGATGAGCCCACGGGTCGGCTTCATCGATATCGCCGACCGTTTCTGCACCGGCTCCTCGATCATGCCGCAGAAGAAGAACCCGGACGTGCCGGAACTGGCGCGCGGCAAGACCGGCCGTGTCAACGGCCACCTGGTCGCGCTCCTGACGCTGATGAAAGGCCAGCCGCTGGCCTACAACAAGGACAACCAGGAAGACAAGGAGCCGCTGTTCGACGCCGCCGACACCGTGATCGATACGCTGCGCATCTTCGCCGACATGGCGCGCGGCATCACGGTCAAGCCGGAAGCCATGCGCGCCGCCGCGCTGCAAGGCTATGCCACCGCGACCGACCTTGCCGACTACCTGGTCAAGAAGGGGCTGCCGTTCCGCGACGCGCACGAGGCGGTGGCGCGCGCGGTGCGCACCTGCGAGCAGCGCGCCTGCGACCTGACCGACCTCGGCCTCGACGAGCTGCGCGCCTTTGCGCCACAGATCGAAGCCGACGTGTTCGCGGTGCTGACGCTGGAAGGCTCGGTGGCCGCGCGCGACCACATCGGCGGCACCGCGCCGACCCAAGTGCGGGCGGCGATCGCCGACTGGCGCCGGCAATTGCAGTAGCCGGGCTCGCCGCCCAAGGGCGCGAATGGCGCGAATGGCGCGAAGATGCTTGACCTTCCCACCACTGAAAGGTTTAAAGTAGGCCGTCCTGCCCGGAACACCATCGGCAACCACCGAACGACGCAATGAAACGCACGCTGCAGACCCTGCTGCTCCTGCTGGTGATGGCATCGCTCCCGCTCCAGAGCGTGGCGGCGGCATGGCGCCTGGCCTGCGGACCGGATCATGCACAGCAGGCAGTGATGGCAGGCGATCGTCATGGCGACGATGCCCAGGTCGCTGCGGACCATCCGCATCGGCATGCGGACCATGCGCCTTCGGCGGCAGGCACCATCGACGCGTCCGCGGCCGACCATGCTCCGGTGCCGGACCTGCATCCGCATTCCACCTGCAGCACCTGCGCCAGTTGCTGCCCGGGCACCGCGGCCCCGCCGCCGGTGCCTGGCCCGGCGCCAATCTACGCCCATCCGGTCTTCTCCACTCTGCCTTCTTCTCCTCTGCTCGCCGGGTTCATTCCGGCTGGCCTGGAGCGCCCTCCCAAACGCGTTTCCGCTTGATCGACGCGCGGGATCGAGCGCGGTGAACGACATCCGTTCGCCGAGCGCATCCCTGCGCCAGGCCGCGTGCTCCGTCACGCCCGTTCCATCGATTCAGGGGAAATCATGCCTTTTTCACACCAGTGGACAGCCGCCGCGCTGGTCTTGCTGCCGCTTGCCGCGCCGGCGCAATCGATTGACCAACGACCGCATCCAGCCGACGCCGGCGCCGCGGTGCCGGCACCCAGCTATACCTCCGTACTCGGCCACCACCAGCCGCCGACGGCCGAGCCGGTGCCGCCGCACCAGCTCTGGCGCAGCGCCAACCGGCAAGTCGGAGCGCAGAGCGATCACAGCACACATGCCGCGGGCCATGCCGCCCCCGACCCCGCGCCCGCGGCGCCGATGCAGCACCACGGGCATCACTAGCGAGAGCCAAGCATGGACATGCAAAAATTTTCAGCTGCCCTGCGGCCGCTCGCTGCGGGGCTGGCGATTGTCGCGCTGGCCGGCTGTGCCACTTTCTCCCAGGATGGCGGGCTCGGCAGCGTGGCAGCGCTGACCAGCGAGCGCACCGGACAGACGGTGCAATTTCCCCCACCGACGCACGATGCCAACATGGTGGAGGGGCACATCAGGCAGTTGCTGCAGCAGCCGCTGTCGCCCGAGACGGCAGTCCAGATTGCGCTGCTGAACAATCCCGGCCTGCGTGCCTCTCTGGCGGAACTCGGCATCGCCGAAGCCGATCTGGTCCAGGCCGGGCGCCTGCGCAATCCGGGATTGTCGTTTTCCCGCATGCATGGCGGCGGCGAACTGGAGATCGAACGCGGCATCCTGTTCGACCTGGCCGGCCTGCTTTTGATGCCGCTGCGCACCGACATCGAAAGCCGGCGGTTCGAGCGTGCCAAGCTGCAGGCAGCCGCCGATGCCGTCCGCCTGGCGGCGGCCGCCCGCGCTGCGTATTTCAACGCAGTGGCGGCGCGCCAGACCGTCGGCTACATGGAGCATGTGCAAACCGCCGCCGAAGCCGGCGCCGAACTGGCAAGACGGATGGCCCGCGTAGGCAACTGGAGCCAGCTGGATGCGGCGCGCGAGCACGTGTTCCATGCCGATGCCGCCGCGCAGCTGGCCCGCGTGCGCCACGCCGCCACCGCGGCGCGCGAACAGTTGACGCGCCTCTTGGGCCTGTGGGGCGCGGACATCGCCTTCGAATTGCCCGAGCGCCTGCCCGAGCTGCCGCAAGCCCCACGGGAAATGATCGATATTGAAGCGCAGGCGATATCGCAGCGGCTCGACGTGCAGATGGCCAGGCGCGATGCCGAAGCGACCGCCAGCGCCCTCGGGCTGACCAGGACTACCCGCTTCATCAACGTCTTCGACGCCGGCTATGTGAACAAGAGCGTCACCGATAAGCCGCGCGAGAACGGCTATGCGCTGGCGCTCGAACTACCGCTGTTCGACTGGGGCGATGCCCGCAGCGTGCGCGCGGAAGCGACCTACATGCAGGCGGTCCATCGCGTCGCCGAAAGCGCCATCCGCGCGCGCTCGGAAGTGCGTGAAGCCTATTCCGGCTACCGCACCGCGTACGACCTCGCGCGGCACCTGCGCGACGAGATCGTACCGCTGCGCAAGAAAATTTCCGATCAGGTGCTACTGCGCTACAACGGCATGCTGGCCAGCGTCTTCGAACTGCTGGCCGATGCCCGCGACCAGGCGCACAGCGTCAATGCCGCAATCGAGGCGCAACGCGACTTCTGGATAGCCGACACCGGTTTGCGGGCAGCCGTGAACGGCAGCGGACCGGTGTCCGGCACCACCGTGGCCGCACGCCACTGAAAGGATTCATCATGGTTTCACGCAGAAATTTCTTTACCGGTGCCGCCGCGATGCTGGGCGCCGGGCTGGTCAGCCGGACCGGCGCCGCGTCGCTGCCCGAAGCGCCGACGATGGATAGCGCCTCGACGCAGGCGCCGCTGGCGCCGCCCAACGGCCGGCCCTACCATCCGGTGGTCACGCTCAACGGCTGGTCGCTGCCGTGGCGCATGAACAATGGCGTCAAGGAATTTCACCTGGTGGCGGAGCCGGTGGCGCGCGAACTGGCGCCCGGCATGAAGGCCAATCTATGGGGTTACAACGGCCAGTCGCCGGGGCCGACCATCGAAGTGGTCGAAGGCGACCGGGTCCGCATCTTCGTCACCAACAGGCTGCCGGAGCAAACCAGTATCCACTGGCATGGCCAGCGGCTGCCGAACGGCATGGACGGCATTTCCGGCCTGACCCAGCCGCCTATCCCGGCCGGCAAGACCTTTGTCTACGAATTCGTCGCCAAGCGCCCCGGCACCTTCATGTATCACCCGCATGCCGACGAAATGACGCAGTTGGCGATGGGAATGATGGGGTTCTGGGTGACCCATCCGAAAGACCCGGGTTTCATGAAGGTCGACCGCGATTTCGTTTTCCTGTTGAACAGTTTCGACATCGCGCCCGGCAGCTATACGCCAAAGATCAGCACGATGCTCGACTTCAACCTGTTTGCCTTCAACAGCCGCGTCTTTCCCGGCATCGATTCGATGAACGTGCGCCAGGGTGACCGCGTGCGCATCCGGTTCGGCAACCTGACCATGACCAACCATCCGATCCACCTGCATGGCCACGAGTTCGAGGTGAGCGGCACCGATGGCGGCTGGGTACGTCCGGAGGCGCGCTGGCCGGAAGTCACGGTCGACGTCGCGGTCGGCCAGATGCGAGCGATCGAATTCGTCGCCACCGATGCCGGCGACTGGGCCTTTCATTGCCACAAATCGCATCACACGATGAATCCGATGAGTCATGATGTGCCGACCATGATCGGCGTCGATCATCGCGGCCTGGCCGAGAAAATCAACCGACTGATACCGGATTACATGACCATGGGCGAGCGCGGCATGGCCGGCATGAGCGAGATGGCAATGCCGCTGCCGGCCAACACCCTGCCGATGATGAGCGGCCAGGGTCCGTTCGGCGGCATCGAGATGGGCGGCATGTTCACCGTCGTCAAGGTGCGCAAGGAGCAAAAACCCGGCGACTACCGGGACCCCGGCTGGTACCGGCATCCGGCCGCAACGGTTGCCTACGAATGGAGCGGAGCGGTCCCGGAACCGGTACGCAGCCAATCCGCCGGCGGCCAATCGATGCCGGCAGCAAACACGCCGGTGAAGACCGAAGTGCACCCGCAAGAGCGGTCCGGACACGGCGGCCACGGTCACCACCATTAGCAATCGTCAACGATTACCAACCAAGGAATCCATCATGCAAAGACGCAGCGTTTTACTGGCCATCCCAGCCCTCCTCCTCGGCACTCCCCTGATCGCCCATGCGGCGGCTCCGCTGGTCGAAGTCTACAAGAGCGCCTCGTGCGGCTGCTGCACCGACTGGGTGCGGCATTTGCAGGACAACGGTTTTGCCGTGAAGGCGCAGGATGTCGCCAATCCGTCCGACTATCGGGAAAAATTCCGCATGCCGGAGGAACTCGGCTCCTGCCACACCGCGCGAGTCGGCGGCTACACGCTGGAAGGCCATGTGCCGGCGCGCGAAATCCGGCGCCTGCTGGCGGAACGGCCGCGCGCCGTCGGCCTGGCGGTGCCTGCCATGCCGATGGGTTCGCCCGGCATGGAAGGCCACCGCAGCGATCCGTACGACGTTTTGCTGGTCGGTACAGACGGCCGCTACACGGTGTACCGGCACTACGCCGGCAAATAGCAGGCGAGCAGGCGGCAACAGGCCGGTGCAAGCCGGCCCGGGCCGTCAAGCCTTGCCGGCGGCCAGGTACGGTGCCAGGCGCCGCCCCATTTCGTCGCCGAGCGCCTGCAGCCCGCTCATCGGCCGGACCATCACTTCGAAGTCGACGATCCTGCCGTCTTCGTCGAAGCGGATCAGGTCGATGCCCTTCAGCTCACGCGTGCCGACACGGGCGGAAAACTCCAGCACCACGGACAGGCCGTCGGCGCTGGCCAGCTGGCGGTGATAGGCGAAATCCTGAAATACCTGGATCACGGTGTTCAGGATCATCGCCACCACCGGCGCACCCGGATAAGGGTGATGCGCCATCGGCGAGCGGAACACCGCCTGCGGGTGCAGCAGTTCGGGCAAGGCGCCCAGGTCGCGTCGTTCGATCATGGTATGCCAGCGTTTGAGCGCGGCGGCGGCTTGCGGGTGGAGTGCGAGTTCGGACATGGTCGGTTCCTCGGTCGGTGAATCGGTATGGCGCTTCTACAGCTGCGCCGCCAGCCGCGCGCCCTGATCGATCGCGCGCTTGGCATCCAGCTCGGCCGCTTCGGCGGCGCCGCCGATCAGGTGCACGCTGGGGCCGGCGGCGGCCAAGTCCTGCTGCAGCTCGCGCAACGGATGCTGGCCGCTGCAGACGATCACGGTATCCACCGCCAGCAGCTGCGGGGCGCCGCCGGCGACGCGGATGTGCAGTCCGTCGTCGTCGATCTTCAGGTATTCGACCGCACTGATCATTTGTACCTGCCGGTTCTTCAGGCCGGTGCGATGAATCCAGCCGGTGGTCTTGCCGAGGCCGTCGCCGACCTTGGAAGTCTTGCGCTGCAGCAGGAATACCTGGCGCGCCGGCGCCGGCGGCCGCGGTTCGATGCCGGCCACGCCGCCGCGCGCCTGCAGGTCGAGGTCGATGCCCCATTCGCGCCAGAAAGCCTCGCGGTCCAGGCTGCTGGCTTCGCCCTGATGAGTAATCAGTTCACAGACATCGAAACCGATGCCGCCGGCACCGATCACGGCGACGCGCGAGCCGACCGGCTTGCGCTGCAGGATTGCGTCCAGGTAGCCGATCACCTTCGGGTGGTCGATGCCGGGAATCTCAGGCGTGCGCGGCACGATGCCGCTGGCCAGCACCACCTCGTCGAAGCCGGCGCCGTCCAGCTCGGCGGCACCGACGCGGGCATTCAGGCGCAGGTCGACGCCGGTGCTGTCGATCCTGTGGTGGAAATAGCGCAGGGTTTCGTGGAACTCCTCCTTGCCGGGGATGCGCTTGGCGAGGTTGAACTGGCCGCCGATCTCGGCCCCGGCATCGAACAGCGTGACCCGATGGCCGCGCTCGGCGGCAATCGTGGCAGCCGCCAGGCCGGCCGGACCGGCGCCGACCACGGCGATTTTCTTCGGCCGGGCTACCGGCAGGTAATTCAGTTCGGTTTCATGGCAGGCGCGCGGATTGACCAGGCACGAGGTCAGCTTGCCGCCGAAGGTATGGTCGAGGCAGGCCTGATTGCAGCCGATGCAGGTGTTGATCTGGTCGGCGCGGCCGGCCGCGGCCTTGTTGACGAAATCCGGGTCGGCCAGGAACGGCCGCGCCATCGACACCATGTCGGCGTCGCCGTCGGCCAGCACCCGTTCCGCCACTTCCGGCGTATTGATGCGGTTGGTGGCGACCAGCGGAATGCCGACCGCGCCGCGCAGCCTGGCCGTGACCTTGGCGTAGGCGGCGCGCGGCACCTTGGTGGCAATGGTCGGGATGCGCGCCTCGTGCCAGCCGATGCCGGTGTTGATGATGGTGGCGCCGGCTTGCTCGATCGCCCGTGCCAGCTGCACGATCTCGTCCCAGTCGCTGCCTTCCTCGACCAGGTCCAGCATCGACAGCCGGTAGATCAGGATGAACTCGGAGCCGACCGCCGCGCGCACGCGGCGCACGATTTCCACCGGCAGCCGCATCCGGTTTTCGAAGCTGCCGCCCCAGCGGTCGGTACGCCGGTTGACGTGCGCGACCAGGAACTGGTTGATCAGGTAGCCTTCCGACCCCATGATCTCGACGCCATCGTAGCCGGCCCGCTGCGCCAGCAGCGCGCAGCGGACGAAATCGTCGATCTGTTTCTCGATCCCCTCCTCGTCCAACTCGCGCGGCGTGAACGGGTTGATCGGCGCCCGCAGCGCGCTGGCCGACACCGAATGCGGATGGTAGGCATAGCGGCCGGCGTGCAGGATCTGCATGCAGATCTTGCCGCCCGCTTCGTGCACCGCGTCGGTGACGATCCGGTGCTGCTGCGCCTGTTCCGGCGTGGTCAGGATGGCGGCGCCGGCCGCGACCGCGCCTTCCTCGTTGGGACCGATGCCGCCGGTGACCATCAGGCCGACGCCGCCGCGCGCACGCTCGGCGAAGAAGGCCGCCATCCGTTCGAAACCGCGCGGCATCTCCTCCAGGCCGGTATGCATCGAACCCATCAGCACGCGGTTCTTGAGGACGGTGAAACCGAGGTCGAGCGGCTGCAGCAGATGCGGATAAGGGACAGGTGTCATGGGTTCTCCGATTTTTCCGTTGGGACGGCGGCGCCCGATCGTCGCATCAGCGAAACCACCGCCGAGCGGGTGCCGACGTTTCCGTTTTTGTGGCTGGCGACAGGCAGTCTACGAAGCAATCTTATCAGTGTCAAGATACTTAGCTGTATTAAGATTGCGAACTGGCGCCGCACCCGGCGCTGTCCTTCCATGGATGCAGACGATGGCCAAAAAAAGCACGGCGCATGCGCGCGATACCTACCACGTGGGCAATCTGGCGCCGCTGCTGCTGGACGCCGCGCGCGCGCTGCTGGACCAGGAGGGGCCGACCCGATTGTCGCTGCGGGCGGTGTCGGAGCGGGTCGGGGTCAGCCCGACCGCCGCCTATCACCACTACGCGAACCGCGCCGAGCTGCTCGGCCACCTGGCGGCGCAGGGTTTTCGCGAACTGACGGCGGCGCTGGCGGCGCGCGACAGCGATGCCGATGGGCATCCGCTGCGGGCGGCAAGCCTGGCCTATTTCCGCTTCGCGCGCCGCAATCCGGCGCTGTACCAGTTGATGTTCGGCCCCGAATTCGCCGCCGGCGCCATGATCCCGGAGCTGCGGCAGGCGCGCGAGGAATCGTTCGGGCAGTTGAAGGGCATCATCGCCGAGCTGCTGCGGCTCGACATCGGCACGCCGGAAGTGCGCAGCGCCGCGCTGGCCGGCTGGTCCTGCGTGCATGGACTGGCGTCGCTGGCGATCCACGGGGTGCTGCAATTCCCGGCCGGCGCCAGCGATGACCGCTTCGTCGATCGTGCGCTGCAGGGATTCGAATACCTGTTCAAGGCCGGCCAGGAGCCGGCGCGCGGGAACTGAGCGGCGGCTATTTCGGGTACAGCACCATTTGCGTGCAGCGGAACAGCGCGATGGTCTTGCCGGATTCTCGGTGCGTCACCACTGCGTCCCACACCTGCGTGGTGCGGCCGAGGTGGACCGGGCGGGCAACGCATTCGATGGTGCCGTCACGCGCAGTACCGAGGTGATTGGATTTCAGTTCGACCGTGGTGAAGCCGGCGGCTTCCGACGGCAGGTTGGCGATGCAGCCGTAGCCGCAAGCGCTGTCGGCCAGCGTGACCACGCTGCCGGCATGCAGGAAGCCGTTAGGCGCCATCAGCTCTGTCTTCACCGCCATTTCGGCCTTGATCTCCGCTGGCTCGGCGTGACTGACGATGATGCCGAGATGGCCCGGCAGATGGCCGTGGCCGTTGCGGTTGAATTGTTCTGCAAAGGACATGGGGCAGGTACTTTCGGTTACGGGATCGGAGCGGCCGCGGTCGCGGCCAAGTTGCGCGCATTGTGGCACAGGACAGCCGCGGCCATCACCCGCCTATAAACCCAATCCGGCACCGGCACCAAACAGCGTCGCCAGTCCCAGCAGCGCAAAGATCGCGGCCGCGACCCCATGCACCAGCCGTACCGGCACGCGATTGGCGATGCGGCCGCCGAGCAGCACCGCCGGCACGTTCGCCAGCATCATGCCGACCGTGGTGCCGGCCACCACCGATAGCAGGTCGCGGTATTGCGCGGCCAGCGCGATGGTGGCGATCTGCGTCTTGTCGCCCATCTCGGCCAGGAAGAAGGCGATCAGCGTGGTGCCGAACACGCCGAACTGCGCCAGCCGCGCATCCTTTTCGTCGAACTTGTCGGGTATCAGGATCCATGCTGCCATCGCCAGGAACGAAGCGCCGAGTATCCAGCGCAGCGCGTGCGGCGACAGCAGCGAGGTCAGCCAGGCGCCGAGCGCGCCGGCAAAGCCGTGGTTGATCAGGGTGGCGGCCAGAATGCCGAGAATGATCGGCAGCGGCTTGCGGAATTTGGCGGCCAGGATGAAGGCCAGCAGCTGGGTCTTGTCGCCGATTTCGGCCAGCGCGACGACGCCGGTGGAGATGAGGAAGGCTTCCATGCGTTTGCTCCCTGGCCGGAACGATCCGATGACCATGGCGCTCCCCGGCCAGTCCGAAGGCGCGATGGTCAAAGGTCTTGCCAGGTCGAGAACTGCCGGCGCCATGGCCGAACGGCCAAGCATGTTGACGCAGGCCCCTTCCGCAGGAAGGGCGGCTACTCCCCAATGACGGCGCAGATTCTACCGATGAACCGGCGGCGCGTCCAATCCGGCCCGGCATGACGCTGACTGGAACGGCAAACAAAGGGAGTATGCCAGAAAAATGGCCTATTCCGGAGACGAAACGTGCCGCTTTGAAAATGCTCCCACCAGTATGCAAAAAGCCGAAAGTGCGCCCGAAATATCGGCGGCTGTCCAGCATGGCCAGAAGGAACGCCGCCGCGTCCGTTCAAGCGGCCAAGCAGCGCCTTCGCGCGCTGCCGGTAGCGGCCGCAATGCCGCGCCGGCGCGGCAAAACGGCTTTTGCGGCGGCAATGCTTGGTGGCATAATGCGCAGGCTAACGAGCGGGCGCTTGTGCACTCTGGCGTGCGCTTCTCGGTAAAATAATCGGGTTTGCCGTCCGCCCGCCTGACTTTATTTCGCGGCGCAGGCCAATTCCATAACAACCTTCATCCCGGAGAAAAAGATGCGCACCACCCATCTTCTGAAAACCTTGCCGCTGCTTCTGATCGGAGCCGGCCTGATGAGTTCCGCGCTCGCCGCCGACATCAAGCTGGGCGCCGCCGAAGCGCTGACAGGCCCGGCCGGCAAGTACGGCGTCGCAATCAAGAACGGCTTCGTGCTGGCGGTCGATGAAATCAACGCCAAGGGCGGCATCAACGGCAACAAGATCAACCTGGTCGTCGAAGACGAACAGGGCAAGAAGGAAGAAGCGATCAACGTCTTCAAGAAGCTGATCTTCCAGGATAAGGTGCTGGCGCTGTTCGGCCCGACGCTGTCGAACTCGGCCTTCGCCGCCGACCCGATCGCCAACGCCGCCAAGGTGGTCGTGTTCGGTACCAGCAACACCGCCGACGGCATCACCGCGATGGGCCCGTACACCTTCCGCAATTCGGTGATGGAATCCGACGTGCTGCCGGTCACCACCCGCGTCGCCGTCCAGCACTTCGGCATCAAGAAGGTCGCGGTCATCTACGGTAACGACGACGCCTTCACCAAGGCCGGCTACGACGCCTTCAAGGTCGCGCTGGAAGACCAGAAGATCCCGGTCGCGACCACCGAAACCTATGCCAAGGGCGACGTCGACTTCAAGGCGCAGCTGACCAAGATCAAGGCCACCAACCCGGACGCGATCGTCTGCTCGTGCCTGGCCGAGGAAGCCGGCAACATCATCCTGCAGGCGCGCTCGCTCGGCATGAAGCAGCCGTTCATCGGCGGCAACGGTTTCAACTCGCCGAAGCTGTTCGACATCGCCAAGGACGCCGCTGACAACACCATCATGGGCAGCCCGTGGTCGTCGGAGAACACGGCGCCGGCCAACAAGGCGTTCATCGCCGCCTACCAGGCCAAGTACAAGGGCGACCCGGACCAGTTCGCCGCGCAAGCGTATGACGCGATGTACATCCTGGCCGAAGCGCTGAAGGGCGTGAAACTGTCCGGCAATCTGGCAAAGGACCGTGAGGCGCTGCAGCAGGCGCTGCCGAAGGTGAAGTGGGACGGCGCCACCGGCCCGTTCTCGTTCCGCCCGGCGCCGCCGTCGAAGGATGGCAAGCCGGTCGGCTACGACGCGCAACAGGACGCGATCGTCAACATCGCCAAGGGCAGCAAGTTCGTCTTGCTGAAGTAAGGATCAGTCCGGCAT
>JBAUJK010000089.1:0-19145 GCA_049683695.1 Burkholderiaceae bacterium | reverse complement strand
CATGAGCGCCGACACCCGCGCCTACCTGTTGGCGCTGCGCGACGAGGCGGCGCAAGCGAAGGCCGCCGGCGCCGATGCGGCAGCGCGGCTGGCGAAATCGAAGAAACTGGAGGAATTCAAGCGGCTGAAGGGGTATGCCGAGCTGGCGCCGGAAAACAACCTGCAGGCGCTGCGGCAGGCCGAGGCGCGCTGAAATCCTTGTCAGAAAACAAAAACGGCCTTCGTTGTCGAAGGCCGGATTGCGCGCATGGTGCCTGGTGCCGGGAGCCGGAATCGAACCGGCACGCCATCGCTGGCGCGGGATTTTGAGTCCCGTGCGTCTACCTGTTCCGCCATCCCGGCAACGCGCGGCCATTATCCTTGATTTGCCCTGCTGCGGCAAGAATTGGAACTTGCACTGGCGATAGGCCGGCTGTTGCGAAAGGCGTATCATCGCCGGTTCGATTCCACGAAGCCGCGCCGCGGCGATGCCCTGATGAAACTCGGAAGAATCCGCGAAGTCCTGTTCGGCAAGGCGCTCGATCCCCTGAAAACCGAAACGCGCCATTCGCTGGCGCTGGTGGCTTTCCTGGCTTGGGTCGGGCTCGGCGCCGACGGCCTGTCGTCTTCCGCATATGGCCCCGAGGAAAGCTTCCGCGCGCTCGGCGACAACACCCATCTCGGCCTGTATCTGGCGATCGCCACCGCGCTGACGGTGTTCATCATTGCGCTCGCGTACAACCAGGTGATCGAGCTGTTCCCGACCGGCGGCGGCGGCTACCGCGTCGCCACCAAGCTGGTCGGCCCGTACATGGGCCTGATCTCGGGCGTGGCGCTGATCCTCGACTATGTGCTGACGGTGGCGATCTCGGTCGCGTCCGGCGTCGACGCGCTGGCCTCGCTGCTGCCGCTCGGTTTCCAGGGCTACAAGCTGTGGGCGGAAGCGCTGTGTATCGCGATCCTGATCGTGCTCAACCTGCGCGGCCTGAAGGAAGCGATCAAGGTGTTGCTGCCGATCTTCCTCGGCTTCGTCATCACGCACCTGATCCTGATCGTCTACGGCGTGTTTGCCCATGCGGAAAACCTGCCGGGGTTGATCCCCGGCACGTTGGCCGAAACCAGCTACCTCGCCAAGAACATCGGCTGGGCCGGCGTCGCCGGCATGCTGCTACTGGCGTACTCGCAGGGTGGCGGTACCTATACCGGGCTGGAGGCGGTGTCCAACAACGTCAACATCCTGAAAGAGCCGCGCGTGCACACCGGCAAGATCACGATGCTGTACATGGCGCTGTCGCTGGCGTTCACCGCCGGCGGCATCTTCATGCTGTACATGCTGTGGGATTCCAAGCATGTCGAGGGGCAGACGCTGAACGCCTCCACCTTCGAGGCGATCATCGCCAGCATGGGGTTCGGCGATTTGACCACGCAGGTCCTGTTGACCGTGGTGCTGGCGTTCGAGGCCGGCCTGCTGTTCGTGGCGGCCAATACAGGTTTTCTCGGCGGTCCGGCGGTGCTGTCGAACATGGCGGCCGATTCCTGGGTGCCGCACAAATTCCGCTACCTGTCGACGCGGCTGGTGACGCAGAATGGCATCCTGCTGATGGGCATCGCGGCGCTGGCGATCCTGTTCTGGACCGGCGGCAGCGTGACGCTGTTGATCGTGCTGTATTCGGTGTCGGTGTTCCTGACCTTCGCCATTTCGCTGTTCGGGCTATGCCTGTACTGGTGGCGCCAGCGCCGCGATACCGAGCCGTGGAAGCGGCGGCTGGCGTTGTCGCTGCTGGGCTTCCTGATCTGCGTCGCGATCCTGGTGGTGCTGCTGCTGGAGAAGCTGGCCGATGGCGGCTGGGCCACCGCCGTCATCATCGCCGCCGTCTCGGGCCTATGCATCTATATCCGCAACCATTACCGCGACACCAAGGAAGCGATCCGCTCGGTCGACCAGGTATTCGCCAACCAGCCGTTCGGCACTCATGCCACGGCAGTGCCGCCGAATCCGGAAGACCAGACCGCCGTCTTCATCGTCGGTAATTCGCGTGGCGGCGGTCTGCACGCGCTACTGTGGGTGCAGCGCATGTTCCCGCACCATTTCAAGAACTTCCTGTTCGTCAATGCGCGCACCGTCGATGCGCACGCCTATGGCGGCGAGGGCGCGGTCGAACAGATGCGGGTGGAAGCGCAGGCCACGCTCAAGTTCTTCGTCGACTTCTGCCACAGCCACGGCATGGCGTCCGCGTCCTACCTCAGCTTCGGCACCGACGTCGTCAACGAGGTGACCAAGATGTGCGAGGCGATCAGCAAGGAATACCCGAACGTCATCTTCTTCACCAGCAAGCTGATCTTCGAGCAGGACAACTGGTTCATCCGCCTGCTGCACAACCAGGCGGCGCTGGCGATCCAGCGGCGGCTGCATTTCGACGGCTTGCAGATGGTGATTTTGCCGATGAAGGTTTGAAAGGACTTCTTTCGATCGTGCCGGTCTGACAGGCGGGCCGGCCGATTTGATACAGGCGCAAAAAAGCCCGCACGCGGCGGGCTGTATCGGGGTGAGGCGGCTTCAGCCTTTCAGGCATTCGCTCATGAATTTCTTTCTTTCGTCCCCTTTCTTGCCCGCCGCTTCAGCGTTACAGGCCTTCATCTTGTCTTGTTGGGTGTTTTTCGCGGCCGGCTTGGCGGACAGGCAGTCCTTCATGAATGCTTTCCTCTCGTCCCCTTTCTTGTCTCCGGCATCCTTGTTGCACTGACTCATTTTTTCCTGCTGGGCTTTCTGGGCGGGAGAAGCGGCATGCGCCGGAGCGAACGCCAGGACGGCGGAGCAAAGAGCAAGAGCAAAAAATTGTTTCATGGCCTTCTCCAGGTGGTTACGGTCGTCATTTCAGGGGGCGGTCGCTTGGCTTTCGATGTCATCAACGAGGAATCATTCGAAGTGGCGAAACGTGTTGGAGAGCAGAGCAACATTTTTGTGGGCAATACCGAACTCATCGGCTGCTGCGAATGGTCTCGATAGAACGCAGATCGAACTCCTGAACGTACGTGATCCATCGGGCACGACAACGACCTCATGGCGGCCATATAGGTAGCGCTCGATGTCCTTGCAGACCCCATTTCCACTCTCGGATTTGGATTCAAAATTTATCAAGGGGCTCCAGCACGGATTCCGCTGACCGACTGTTCCCTTGACATTGCGCAGCTTGAAATGAAAAAGCCCACCGCAAACGGTGGGCTTGGGACGATGCCGGCATTCCGGTATCGTAGTGAGTTCAATTACCTAGCTAGGGTAGCAGTTTCGGCGAGTATTTGACCGTGGTTTAACCTAGTGCTCGGAAATAAGCATCCGCTCTGCTGCTCGCTTCTCAGGTGCTGGTGACTGTGCCTGCGACGATTGGATTACTGTCCGACGATGCCGGTTTTTCGGTGACGTGCCGTGAGGTAGTACGTAAAGGCTTCGTCGCTGCCTGTGCAGTTTTTTTGCGCGCCTCGTCGGCCTTTTCCCCTTCCAAAACCTCGCGTTTGATAACCTCATTCACCAATACATTCTTGATTTGCTCGACATCGATACGCACGTCCGGCGACATGCGTCGCAACTCGCGCCGGATTACATCCAGCACCGAGTCACTTTGCAGAATGGCACCAATGAAAAAACGTGATAGTGCTTGCTTTTGTGCATTGTAATCACCCAGCACCGAACGCTGCCAGCCTTCCTTGCACCATAAGTACAGTAATTCAAGGTCTTGTTCCTGGCGTGGATTGAGGGCACAAAAATCGATGTCGACGACCAGCTCCTGATCGATTGGCTTGGCGAATACGACATGGTAGACGCGCCAGCAAATACCGTTGGTTAATAGCACCCAATCGACCCCCTGATTGGCAGCATAATCGACCACTTGTTTGACGTGCTGGCTTTTCAGTTCCAAGCCGATGGCCTTTACTTCGATCAGTGTCTGGAGCGTGTTGTCGATCTTGGTGGCCAAGTCGCAGTAGGTGCCCCGGATCGCATATTCCGAAGTCACCTCGGAATATTTGTCGTAACCAAAGACTTCGGCCAGCATGTCCTTGATAATGGTGACAGTGTCTGCCTCGCCAACATCGCGTGCTTTGGCTGCAGTGAGAATAGGTTGATATTTCTTGATGCCGGCCACAAGCCGATCGCGAACCTTATTCTGGATTGTTGCCATGGCTCCTCCTCAAATCGGCAGATCGGCCTGCCGTCGCGCCTCTCCGTTATCCAGCCCGCTTGATTCATCTATGTGCCTTGCCACTCTGGAGTTGCTCTGAATGCGTTGCCAGAAATGGTGATCGATTGCGTTCGGGGTGAACTACGAGCATTGCTTATATTGCCACAAAGCATTTGATCTACCCACTATGCAAGAGTGCCGAGGAGGCTGAACCCTTACCGCCTAGTCGCCAATAACAGGTATGGAGCTTGCGTTCTTACCGCTCTCGGGGCGGCCGTTTTCCGCTCGAAAAGATCGCCGCCAGGTAGGCCGGCCGCCAGCAGTGCGACGAGCAGCCGCGCAATCCGGATGGCTCGCACTGGCGTGGCGGGCACGGCCGGATCCACGGCAGCGGCGCCGCCTTGCCGCACTGAACCGCAGCCGCCCGCCGGCCTCCAACATGCATGATGTGGAAGACGATGGAGGCGGTATGAAGACGCTGTTGCTGTTGATTCTGCTGCTGGCGCTGTTCGGCTGCGCCAGCGCACCGCCGCCGGACGCAGCCTATGCCGGCGGCTGGATCACGCCGAACGGGGTGCCGCTGGATCCGACCTATCCCGGCTACGGGCCGCAGATCGGTATTGGCGTCGGCAGCTGGGGCGGGCGCACCGGTGGCGGCATCGGGTTCGGGCTGGGATTTTGAATAAAGAATAACGAATCGCCGCGCCGGTGTCGGGTGGCCGCCACAGCGGCGGTTTTTCCATGGCAGTTTTTGAGCCAGCGCAAATTTTCCGGTCGGAAATGGCGGATACTGGGCGTACTTTCCGTACGGACATAGCCATCATGACCCAGCAAAAGCATTCCGACGACGTGATCGAAGACCTGGTTAACGTCACCTGCGGCGAACACGCCAGCAGCCGCGAACGGCACGTCTACCGCGAAGCCCTGCGCAGCCTGGTGCGGCTGGCAAAGGCGGAGCAGATGTACGAGATGAAGGTCGACGTGCAGACGCTGATGGCGCCGACCGACGCCGTCCTGCATTAGCCCGGATTCGGCTGGGCGATTCGCCGATGCCGCGGGCACGAAGCGCCCGGCATCGGCCCGTTGCAATTTGCCGGCACGGGTCCATCCTCTTGGCTTCCGCTTCCTTTGCGCAAAGGGGAAGCGACCCTCTTCGTATACTCCCATGCATGCCGCCATGAGCCGGCCGTCGGCCGTGCGAACTTGACTTATACTCCCTGGTTTCTGAAGTGCGGTAGCGGTCGGGCGCTTTACGCCGCCGCCCGTTGTACGCGCTGCTGCACGCGCCGCAGATACGTCAGCAGACCAGCGGCCACCAGCGCGATGCTGACGCTGTTGCCGAACCAGAAACCGGCGGCGCCGCGCAAGGCCGGCGGCGTCAGACCGAAGACATCGAAGCCGAGCGCATAGCCGCCGCCCAGTCCCACGCCCCACAGCGCCACCGCGTAGATGATGGTCGGCACCACCGCGACCTTGTAGGCGCGCAGTACGAAGGCGGCAGTGACCTGGACCGCGTCGAACAGCTGATAGAACGAAATGAAGGTAAACAGTGGCAGCGCCGCGGCGGCGATCGCCGCATCCGGCGTGTAGGCGCGGATGATCGCTGCGCGCGCCAGCCACACCGCGACGCCGATCGCCGCCGCCGAGCCGGCCGCCAGCAGGATGCCGTCGTTGCCGACGCGGCGCGCCTCGTCCAGGCGGCCGGCGCCGATCGCCTGCGCTGCCAGCGTACCGGTGGCGGAGGCGATCGACAGCGGCAGCATGTACAGCACGGTGGCGAAATTGGCGGTGATCTGGTGGCCGCCGACCGCCAGCTCGCCCAGTCGCGCGATGAACAGCGCCATGAAGGTGAAGGCGGTCACTTCGATCAGGTAGGACAGGCCCATCGGCACGCCGAGCTTCAACAGCGGCCATTGCGCCGCCCAGCGCGGCCTCACCCAGCCGCCGCCGAACAGCCGGAAGCTGCGGTAGACCGGCGCGCGCCGCAGGATCAGCCAGCACACGCCCAGCATCAGCCAGGCGATCACGCCGGTGGCGATCGCCGCTCCGGGTCCGCCGAAGGCCGGCAGGCCGAGCCCGCCGAAGATGAACAGCGCGTTCAGCGGCACCTTCAGCAGCAGCCCGATCAGCTGGATCGCCATCACCATCTTCGGCCGCGCGATCGCCGTCGCCAGTGCGCTGTAGACGCGAAAGCCAAGCGTGGCCGGCAGCGCCAGCGCCAGGATCTGCAGGTACAGCGTGGCTTTGGCGGTCAGTTCCGGCGACGCCTGCGCCAGCCGCAGGAACGGCTGCGGAAACAGCAGCACGACCGCGCCGGTGCAGCACAGGAAGAAGGCCAGCCACGTGCCCTGCTTGACTTCATAGCCGATGTCGCGCGCGCGGCCGGCGCCGTACAGCTGGCCGATGATCGGCGCCAGCGCCTGCAGCACACCGCCCAGGCCGACGAAGATGCTGATGTAGATCGACGCGCCGACCGCCAGCGCCGCCAGGTCGGTGGCGGAATAGCGCGAGGTCATCGCGGTGTCGATCACGCCGTTGGCGATCACCGCCAGCTGCCCGACCAGGATCGGCCAGGCCAGGGTGACGATGCGCAGGGTGTGCCGCGGCGAAGCAGTCAAGGTCAGTACGCCGAGCGCTGGTACAGGCGGAAGCGCTCGTCGCGGTCGGACGGCCGGTGCCCCTCCCACAGCAGCTGCCATTGGCCGCTGAACTGCCGCAGCAGCGCCGCATCGTCCGGCTGGTCGCTGCGGTTCTGCAGCAGCAGGAAGTCGCAGCGGCTGTTTTGGGCGCCGGCGAACGGCACGCCGCCCAGATAGGCGAACGACGCCCGCTGTGCCGGTCCGACGTTGCTGTCGACGCAGCGTGCCACTACCGGCAGCGCCTGCCGGATTTGCTGGGCGACGCCGGCATAGCTCTTGCCGTAGTTGATCCACGGTAGCCACAGCGTCATCAGCAGCAGCCAGCACAGGATCACGCCGCCGGACGACAGCACCACCGCGCGCCACAGCACCGCCGGCCGGCGCGAAATGCGCCAGTGCACCAGCAGAATCCAGCCGATGCTGGCCGCTGCCGCCGCCGCGAACGCGATCAGGTTGAATTCCGGCTCGAAGCCGGGCGCCAGCTTGAAGGCGTTTTTGGCGATCTGCGCCGGCCAGCCGGTTTCCTTGGCGATCCAGCCGATCCAGATGAAGCCGGCGCAGGTGGTCAGCGTCATCACCGAGAACCAGTCGACCGCGTTGATCGCGCCGCGCTTCATGGTCGGCAGGCCGAACGCCGCCAGAATCGCCAAAGGCGGCAGCAGCGGCAGCAGGATCGCTTCCTCGGAATGGACATTCATGCTGCCGACCACCATCAGCGCGCCGAAGAAGGTCAGCGGCAGCGACATGTGCAGCGCCGAGTGCTGCCGCCGCCACGCATACACCGCCCAGCCGGCGAACGGCCAGGCTGGCCACGCGAACCAGATGCCGTATTTCAGCAGATACGACAGCCCTTCCCACGAAGGCCAGCCGAGCTGGCGCACGTTCCACGTCATCCAGGCCGGCAGCGGCGAGCTGCCGAACGGCTGCACCAGATGCAGCGCCAGCGGCCAGGCGGCGCCCAGCGCAACACCGAGCGGTGCCGTCAGCAGCAGCAGCGGCGTCAGCAGGCGACGCTGACGGATCGCCGCCAGCACCAGCAGGCCCAGCCACAGCCCCAGCGGCACCACCCAGCCGCGCGCTAGGATCAACAGGCCCAGCGCCAGCCCGAGTAGCGCCGCGCCGCGCAACGCGCCCGGCGTGCTGCTGGCATCGAACAGGCGCGCCGCGCCGTACATTGAAAACGCCACCAGCGCGACCAGCAGCGCCTGCGAACTGTCCTGGTGGCTGTGCAGCAGCAGGCCGAGAAAGCCGAGGTAGATCAGGAATGCGCCGTCGGCCAGCGTGCGGCCGAAATCCTTCGGCTGCGGCTGGCCGCCGAACGCCAAAATTAGCGGCTGTGCCTCGGCGCGGCGGCCGAGCAGGTAGGTCGCATACCAGACCGACAGCGAGCCGAGCAGGAAGAAGCCGACGACCGCCAGCCGCGCCGCCAGCACATCTCCGAACAGCCAGCCGAACAGCTGGATACAGAGCGCGCCGGCCCAGTAGGTCAGCGGTGCTTCGGTCGACATCTTCAGGCCGACCACGTGCGGCCACAGCCAGTCGGCCAGCACGCCGTGCGCCATGGTCCACATGATGCCGAAGCCGGCGGCATCGTCGTTCTTCCACGGATCGCGCCCGACCAGTCCCGGCAGAATGTACAGCAGTCCCAGTGCGAACAGGCCCCAGCGCGGCAGCGCGCGGGTGGCGGAAGCGGGCAGGCGGACTGGCTTCATCGGCATCGGCTGGAATATCGGGCAGGGAATGCGGGTAGGGCGTTATTGTGCCGCAAAACCCGCCCGCCTCCGGTGGCGGCGGCAAAGAAAAAGGCAGCCGCAGCTGCCTTTGCTCGGACCGGAAGCGGAGCTTATTCCGCCGTCTGGGTCTTGGAACCGACCTTGCCGTACTTCTGGCGGAATTTTTCCACGCGGCCGGCGGTGTCGACGATCTTGTGCTTGCCGGTGTAGAACGGGTGCGATTCGGACGAAACTTCGATCTTCACCAGCGGGTACTGCTTGCCTTCGAAGTCGATCGTTTCGCGCGTCTGGATGGTCGAGCGGGTGATGAACTTGAAGTCGCAGGACAGATCGTGGAACACGACTTCGCGATAATCGGGATGGATGCCTTCTTTCATTTTTGCCTCGATGGTTGGGTAGCCAATCGCCACTTCGTCGGTCGCCATGCTTCTTGACCCGATTGCCGATCACTTGCCTGGGTTGAATCCAAATTCCGGGTTTTCCGAAAAATCGGAACCCGCGATTATACAACGTCGGCAAAGCCGACCGCCAGCCGCCGGTATCGGCGCAGCCGGATGGACTGAATCCGCTCTAGAATGGCGCGACGATGAAAGAGGGCGGCATGGCGATCGGCATCGAAGCGGGAATACATACGGTATTGCAGGCCATCGAAGCCGCCGGCATCCTCGCCTTCGCCTGTTCCGGCTTCATCGAGGCGCGCCGCAAGCAGATGGACATGATCGGCGTGTTCATCGTCGCCTTCATCACCGCTTTCGGCGGTAGCACGCTGCGTGACGTCCTGCTCGACCGCCGCCCTTTTTTCTGGGTCCAGCACGAAGCGTACACGCTGCTGATCTTTGTGCTGGCGCTGGTGGTGATCCCGCTGTCGCACCGGCTGCGCTCGTCGACCGCCGAACGGGCGATCATCTTCGCCGACGCGCTCGGCCTCGGCATGTTTTCCGCCGCCGGCGCTTCGGTGGCGCAGGAAGCCGGGATGTCGATGTTCGTCTGCGTGATGATGGGCGTGATCACCGGCATCTTCGGCGGCGTGTTGCGCGACGTTATCTGCAACGAGATCCCGCTGGTGTTCCGGCGCGGCCAGCTGTATGCGACCTGTTCGTTCGCCGGCTGCTGGGTATACCTGCTGCTGGAATGGAGCGGCATGCCGCAGAACGGCGCGCTGGCCGCCTGCATCCTGGTGACGTCGATCCTGCGCCTGTTGGCGGTGCGCTTCGACCTGAAGCTGCCGGCATAAAAAAAGCGCAGGCGGCAAACCTGCGCTTGTCTTGCAGACGCGTCGGGTCTTATCCGCCGCGCCGCATCATGTCGAAGAATTCGATATTGGTCTTGGTTTCCTTCATCTTGCCGAGAATGAATTCCATCGCCTCGATCTCGTCCATGCCGTACAGGAGCTTGCGCAGGATCCAGATCTTCTGCAGCTGGTCCGGCTTGATCAGCAATTCCTCGCGCCGGGTGCCGGACTTGTTCAGGTTGATCGCCGGGTAGACACGCTTTTCGGCCAGGCGCCGCTCCAGGTGCACTTCCATGTTGCCGGTGCCCTTGAATTCCTCGTAGATCACGTCGTCCATGCGGCTGCCGGTCTCGATCAGCGCGGTGGCGATGATGGTCAGCGAACCGCCTTCCTCGATGTTGCGGGCGGCGCCGAAGAAGCGCTTAGGCCGCTGCAGCGCGTTGGCGTCGACGCCGCCGGTCAGCACCTTGCCGGAAGCCGGGATCACGGTGTTATAGGCGCGCGCCAGGCGCGTGATCGAGTCGAGCAGGATCACCACGTCCTTCTTCATTTCGACCAGACGCTTGGCTTTTTCCAGCACCATCTCGGCCACTTGCACGTGGCGCGTGGCCGGTTCGTCGAAGGTGGAGGCGACCACTTCGCCGCGTACCGAGCGCTGCATTTCGGTCACTTCTTCCGGCCGTTCGTCGATCAGCAGCACGATCAGCGTGATGTCCGGATGATTGGCCGTGATCGCATGCGCGATGTGCTGCAGCATCACCGACTTGCCGGACTTCGGCGACGCCACCAGGAGGCCGCGCTGGCCCTTGCCGATTGGCGCGATCATGTCGATGATGCGGCCGGTGATGTTTTCCTGGCCGTTCATTTCGCGTTCGAGCTTGAGCGGCTCGTTCGGATGCAGCGGCGTCAGGTTTTCGAACAGGATGCGGTGCTTGGACGCTTCCGGCGATTCGCCGTTGACTTTGTCGACCTTGACCAGCGCGAAATAGCGTTCGCCATCCTTCGGCGTCCTGACTTCGCCTTCGATCGAGTCGCCGGTGTGCAAGTTGAAGCGGCGGATCTGCGACGGCGAGATATAGATGTCGTCGGTCGACGCCATGTAGGACGCGTCCGGCGAGCGCAGGAAGCCGAAGCCGTCGGGCAGCACTTCGAGGGCGCCGTCGCCGAAGATCTGTTCACCCTGTTTCGCGCGTTTTTTCAGGATTGCGAACATCAGTTCCTGTTTGCGCAGGCGCGCCGCGTTGTCGATGTCGAGGCTGATCGCCATTTCCAGCAATGCGGAGACGTGTAACGCCTTCAATTCAGATAAATGCATAGGTGTGTCCCGGACGGGATCTAAATGGGTGGGGGAGGGGACTGCGGTGGGAAAAACGATGCAGGACGGCGGTGCGGGCGCACCGCCGCCGGAAAACTCAGATGTTGCTGTCGATGAAGGAGGTCAGTTGGCCCTTCGCCATGGCGCCCACTTTCTGCGCCGCCGGTACGCCGTTCTTGAACAGGATCAGGGTCGGGATGCCGCGGATGCCGAACTTGGCCGGCATCGCCTGGTTGGCGTCGACGTCCATCTTGGCGATCTGCAGCTTGCCGTCGTATTCCTTCGCCACTTCTTCCAGGATCGGCGCGATCATCTTGCACGGGCCGCACCATTCCGCCCAAAAATCGACCAGCACGGGCTTGTCCGATTTGAGCACGTCGGTTTCAAAGGAGGAATCGGTGATGTATTTGATGTTTTCGCTCATGGCTTTCTCTGATCGAGGGAAAAAGGATTAGTCAGCGGACGGAAGGTCTACCATTCCTGCGTGGAATCCGCGGCCGAGGCAGCGCCCGGATGCATGCGAACCGGAGAGGTCAGGCCAGGCTTTGAAAGCTGCGGCAAGTGGCCTTGCGGCGGGGAATTGGATAAATCATAACCGATTTTATCGCGGATGGAGCACCGGTGTGACTCACTCCGCCGGCGCGGCGCTGCGGAAGCCGACGCCGGC
Source organism: Burkholderiaceae bacterium (assembly GCA_049683695.1). GTDB lineage: Bacteria > Pseudomonadota > Gammaproteobacteria > Burkholderiales > Burkholderiaceae_D > DATJCV01. The sequence continues at coordinate 7,406 of JBAUJK010000089.1, read as the reverse complement.
GGCGCCTGCCGCCAGGGCGGTGCGCGATAAAAAGCCCCGCAAGGCCGTGCGGGGCTGGCGATGGTGGAAACCGCGTTACTTGATCTTGGTTTCCTTGTACGCCACGTGCTTGCGCGCCTTGGGATCGAACTTCATGATCTCCATCTTTTCGGGCGTGGTGCGCTTGTTCTTGGTGGTGGTGTAGAAATGACCGGTACCTGCGGTCGATTCCAGCTTGATTTTGTCGCGGCCGGTTTTAGCCATGATGGATCCTCTTCATGTATGCGGCCGAGAAGGAAGTCTCGGCCGGGATAGATTGTTCGTTCTTCTCTTTAGTCCAGTTGGAGACAGAGTAACGCTTCGCCTGACTCTGTCCCGCAAGACAAGGAATTCGCAAAAAATCAGACCTTCTCGCCGCGTGCGCGCAGGTCGGCCAGCACGGCGTCGATGCCGATCTTGTCGATCACGCGCAGGCCGGCGTTGGAGACGCGCAGCGACACCCAGCGGTTTTCCGATTCGACGAAGATGCGGCGGTTCTGCAGGTTCGGCAGGAAACGGCGCTTGGTCTTGTTGTTCGCATGGGAGACGTTGTTGCCGACCATCGGCGCCTTCCCGGTGACTTGGCAGACACGTGCCATGTTTTGCTCCTTAAAGTTTCCGACATTGGAAAAGGCGAGAGTATAGTCAAAAAAGCGCGTCTATTCAATGACTTGTGCAAAAAAACTGTGTCTTTTGAGTTGGTGGTATTTAACAATTGAGTGTCCGACCGATGCCGGGCGCAAGATATTGCAGGCAGGCGCCGTGTTCTTTCTTCTATATACTGCATGGTGTATTTTTCAAGCCGCCCGTTCATCCTGCGGGACATGGCCAAAAAACAGCATACTCCCGATTTCGCCTGGATGGAGCAGTCGCTACAACTGCCCGTGCTCGGCAAAGGAATGGATGCCGGCGCGGGCGACGATGAAGTGGTCGAGCACGCGCACATCGACCAGGGCGAGCGCCTGTTTCAGTGCCGCGGTCAGCGCATGGTCGGCGGCGCTCGGCTGCGGCGAGCCGGACGGATGGTTGTGCGCCAGCAGCAGCGCGGCGGCATTGTGCGCCAGTGCCGCCTTGACCACTTCGCGCGGATAGACGCTGGCATGGGTCAGCGTGCCGCGGAACAGTTCCTCGGTCGCGATCAGCCGGTTGCGGGCGTCGAGGAACAGCACTGCGAACGATTCGTGGGGCTTGTGCGCGAGCAGCAATTGCAGGTAGTGCCGTACTGCCTGCGGCGAATCCAGCAGCACGCCATCCTGCAACTCTTCGTGCAGCGCGCGCCGCGCCAGTTCCAGTACTGCCTGCAGCTGCGCATACTTGGCCGGCCCCAGGCCGTTCAACGCCGAAAATTCGGCCAGCGGCGCGGCGAACAGCCGCTGCAGCGAGCCGAAATGCGCCAGCATGTCGCGCGCCAGGTCGACCGCGCTCTTGCCGGCGACGCCGACGCGCAGGAACACCGCCAGCAGCTCGGCATCCGACAGCGCCTGCGATCCCTGCCGGATCAGGCGTTCGCGCGGACGTTGCTCGGCGGGCCAGTCGGTGATTGCCATCGTGTACGGGAAAGCGGAAAAGATGCGGCAGCGGGCCGGCGCGCGCCCCGGGCGGGCGGCGTTTCCGGGATAATACGCCATTCCCTCATCGATTCTTTCCCATGACCAACGCGCAACCCGTCGTCACCGACGCTTCCTATCTGACGCTGCATTACCGGCTGGCGGCCGCCGACGGCAGCGACATCGTTTCCACCTTCGGCGGCAATCCGGCCACGCTGCAGTTCGGCGGCGGCCAACTGGCGCCGTTCCTCGAAGCCTGCCTGCTCGGCCTGCCGGAAGGCGCGCATCAGACCTTCGAGCTGGCGCCGGAACAGGCCTTCGGCGCGCGCAACCCCGACCTGATCCAGCGCGTGTCGCGCGCCACGCTGGAACAGCATTCGGACAGCGGCGAGCAATATCGGGTCGGTGATCTGGTCGAGTTTGCCGCACCCGGCGGCGGCCAGTTCGCCGGCGTGCTGCGCGCGATCGACGACGATGGTGCACTGTTTGATTTCAATCATCCGCTGGCCGGACAGACGGTGAAATTCGAGGTCCGAATCATCGGTATCCTGTAGAAACCCGCAGGCGCCGCCCGGCGGTGCCGGCATCCAGGCAGAACACTCATGGACAATTCATCCGCAAAGGAAATCCTGCTGGCGCAGCCGCGCGGCTTTTGTGCCGGCGTCGACCGCGCGATCGAAATCGTCGAGCGCGCGCTGCAGGAATTCGGCGCGCCGATCTACGTGCGCCATGAAATCGTGCACAACGCCTACGTGGTCGACGACCTGCGCAGGAAGGGGGCAATCTTCATCGAAGAGCTGGCCGACGTGCCGGCCGGCAGCACAGTGATCTTTTCCGCTCACGGCGTCTCCCGCGCGGTGCAGCAGGAGGCAGCGGCGCGCGGGCTGAAGATCTTCGACGCCACCTGCCCGCTGGTCACCAAGGTCCATGTCGAGGTGGCGAAGATGCGGCGCGACGGCCGCGAGATCGTGATGATCGGCCACCACGGCCATCCCGAGGTGGAAGGCACGATGGGACAGGCCGATGCCGGCATGCATCTGGTCGAGACGGTCGACGACGTCGAGCGGTTGCAGGTGCGCGACCCGGCGCTGCTGGCGTATGTCACGCAGACCACGCTGTCGATCGACGATACCGCCGACGTGATCGCCGCGCTGAAGCGCCGTTTTCCGCAGATCGTCGAGCCGAAGAAAGGCGACATCTGCTACGCCACCACCAACCGCCAGGAAGCGGTCAAGTTCATGGCGCCGCAGGTCGAGGTAGTGATCGTGGTCGGCAGCCCGAACAGCTCGAACTCGAACCGGCTGCGTGAGGTCGCACAAAAGAAGGGCGCGATCGCCTACATGGTCGACGATGCGGCACAGATCGACCCGGCCTGGCTGCAGGGCAAGAACCGGATCGGCGTCACCGCCGGCGCGTCGGCGCCGGAAGTACTGGTGCAGGCGGTGATCGAGCGCCTGAAGCAATGCGGCGCGCACAGCGTGCGCACACTGGAAGGAGTGGAGGAAAACGTGGTTTTCCCGCTGCCGAAGGGCCTGGGCGCAACCCGCGCGGTACGGAATTAAATTCTGGACATGGATGGAAATTCCATCGATAGTTTTTGCTCTTAATCGTTATGATGACGGCTTGCCAAAATTCGGCGCTCTCTCCGGGAGCCCGCATGGATATTGGGTTTTGGCCGCATCGCCGGATTTCGCGGCAGGCCGCGTCGCTGCTTGCGCGCCCTTCGCGGTTGGGTATAATGCCGCCCAACTTAGATTGCCGGGTCCATAAGGCACGGCCCAAAACTACAAAAACGTTTTTATCCAAAGACGAACAGGAGACCATCATGTGCAGCAAGCTCGGCAGCATTTCCCCCTTCCCCCGCCCCGCGGCCGTCCCGGCCCGCTTCTTCGGATAATTCGCGCTGATAACCAGAGCGGCACCCACATGTTCCATATGGGTGCCGCTTTTGTCGTCGGGAATGATTTTTGCAGCCACCGGACCTCGTGCCGCGCCGTGAAGTCGTTCAATGATTTGAACCGTTCCAGATAGAGAGCAAGGAAATCATGGATACCCTTATCCAACAGATCATCAACGGCATGGTGCTGGGCAGCATGTACGCGTTGATCGCGCTCGGCTACACGATGGTGTATGGCGTGCTGAACCTGATCAACTTTGCGCACGGCGACGTGCTGATGATCGGCGCCATGGTCGGGCTGGTCATCCTGAAATACGTGCAGGTAATGGCGCCCGATCTGCCGGGCATCGTCAAGCTGCTGATCGCGATCGTCGGCGCGATTCCGGTGTGCGTGATCGTCAACGTGATCATCGAGCGCATCGCCTACCGGCCGCTGCGCAATGCGCCGCGGCTGGCACCTTTGATCACCGCCATCGGCGTGTCGATCCTGCTGCAGACGCTGGCGATGATGATCTGGGGCCGCAGTCCTATTCCGTTCCCGCAGGTGATGCCGTCCGACCCGATCCACATCGGCGGCGCGCTGATTTCGCCGACCCAGGTAATGCTGCTGGCACTGGCGGCGCTGTCGATGGTCGGCCTGGTGCTGCTGGTGGAGCGCACCCGGATCGGCCGGGCGATGCGCGCCACTGCGGAAAACCCGCGCATCGCCGGCCTGATGGGCGTCGATTCCAACCGCGTCATCGTGATGACTTTCGTGATCGGCGCGGCGCTGGCGGCGGTGGCTGGCGTGATGTGGGGTGCCAACTATTCGTCGGCGCAGTTCGCGATGGGCTTCGTGCCCGGCCTGAAGGCGTTTTCGGCGGCGGTGCTGGGCGGCATCGGCAACATCTATGGCGCCATGCTGGGCGGCATCCTGCTGGGCCTGATCGAAAGCCTCGGCGCCGGCTACATCGGCGACCTGACCGGCGGCTTCTTCGGCAGCAACTACCAGGATATTTTTGCATTCATCGTGCTGATTATCGTTCTGACCCTGCGGCCCTCGGGCATCATGGGCGAACGTGTTGCCGACCGCGCCTGAGGAGATCAAGATGGCCCGCTTTTTCGACGTCGAACACAAACCGGGGCGCACCTACGCCAGTCTGGCGCTGCTGCTGGCGTTGTTCATCGTGTTCCCGATCTTCGCCTCCAACTATGGCAATTCCTGGGTGCGGATCATGGATTTCGCACTGCTGTACATCATGCTGGCACTGGGGCTGAACATCGTGGTCGGCTTCGCCGGCCTGCTCGACCTCGGCTACATCGCGTTCTACGCGCTGGGCGCCTACATGACCGGCTTGCTGGCGTCACCGCAGTTCGCGGTGGTGCTGGAATCCTTCGTTAATCAATACCCGATGATCGGCAATGCGATGCTGTGGATCTTCGGTCCCGAGGTGGCGCAGAACGGCATCCACCTGTCGGTCTGGCTGATCGTGCCGCTCGGTGCCGCGCTGGCGGCGATGTTCGGCATGCTGCTCGGCCTGCCGGTGCTGAAGCTGCGCGGCGACTATCTGGCGATCGTCACGCTCGGCTTCGGGGAAATCATCCGCATCTTCATGAACAACCTGAACGCGCCGGTCAACATCACCAACGGCCCGCAAGGGATCAACCTGATCGATCCGATCCGCATCTTCGGCGTGTCGCTGGCCGGCAAGCCGGGTTCCAATGCCACGCTCGACCTCGGCTGGTTCACGATGCCGTCGGTGAACGCCTATTACTACCTGTTCCTGCTGTTGTGCATCGTCATCATCTTCATCACGATCCGGCTGCAGCACTCGCGCCTCGGGCGCGCCTGGGTCGCGATCCGCGAGGATGAAATCGCCGCCAAGGCGATGGGCATCAATACCCGCAACATCAAGCTGCTGGCGTTTGCGATGGGCGCATCGTTCGGCGGCGTCTCGGGCGCGATGTTCGCGTCGTTCCAGGGTTTCGTGTCGCCCGAGTCGTTCTCGCTGATGGAATCGATCGCAGTGCTGGCGATGGTGGTGCTGGGCGGCATGGGCCACGTGCCGGGCGTGATCCTCGGCGCGATCCTGCTGGCGGCGCTGCCGGAAGTGCTGCGCCACACGGTGGAGCCGATCCAGATGGCGGCGTTCGGCAAGGTCCTGATCGATGCCGAAGTGCTGCGCCAGCTGCTGTACGGCCTGGCGATGGTGGTGATCGTGCTGTACCGTCCGGCCGGACTGTGGCCGGCGCCGCTGCACGAAGACCGGCCGGACGCCGACGTCGACAAGCCGGCCAAGGCTGCCGGCGTGGTCGCCGCCTGAGAGTGAGGATCACATGAGCGAACAAATCATCCTGAACATCAACGGCGTCAACAAGCGCTTCGGCGGCCTGCAGGCGCTGTCCAACGTCAGCCTGAAAATCCCGAAGGGGCAGATCTACGGCCTGATCGGCCCCAATGGCGCCGGCAAGACGACCTTCTTCAACGTCATCACCGGCCTGTACCAGGCCGACACCGGCACCTTCGAGCTGGGCGGCGCGCCGTATTCGCCATCGGCACCGCATGAAGTGGCCAAGGCCGGCATTGCCCGGACCTTCCAGAACATCCGCCTGTTCAATGAAATGTCGGCGCTGGAAAACGTGATGGTCGGGCGTCACGTGCGCACGCACCAGGGTGCGCTCGGCGCGATCCTGCGCCATAAGGCGGCGCGCCGCGAGGAAGAGGAAATCCGCGAGCGGGCGATGCAGCTGCTGGAATTCGTCGGCATCCGCCAGTTCGCGTACCGCACTTCGAAGCACCTGTCCTACGGCGACCAGCGCCGGCTCGAAATCGCACGCGCGCTGGCGACCGACCCGCAGCTGCTGGCGCTGGATGAACCGGCTGCCGGCATGAATGCCACCGAAAAACTGGGCTTGCGCGAATTGCTGGTCAAGATCAAGGCCGAAGGCAAGACCATCCTGTTGATCGAACACGACGTCAAGCTGGTGATGGGCTTGTGCGACCAGCTGACGGTGCTCGATTACGGCAAGCCGATCGCGCAGGGCATCCCGGCCGAAGTGCAGAAGAATCCGGCGGTGATTGAAGCGTATCTGGGAGGGGCGCACTGATGGCTGAGCAAATCACGGCGGCACGGACGGTACCGTCGCGCGCCGAATGTGTATTGAGGGTGAAGGGTCTGCAGGTCGCCTATGGCGGCATCCAGGCGGTCAAGGGCATCGATCTGGAAGTGCACACCGGCGAACTGGTGACGTTGATCGGCGCCAACGGTGCCGGCAAGACCACCACGCTGAAGGCGATCACCGGCACCCTGCCGGAATGCAAGGTCGACGGCGAGATGATGTATGACGGCCACTCGATCAAGGGGGTGACTTCGTTCAATCTGGTCAAGCAGCAGCTGGCGATGGTGCCGGAAGGGCGCGGCGTCTTCACCCGCATGAGCATTCACGAAAACCTGTTGATGGGCGCCTACACGCGCAACGACAAGGCCGGCATCGCGGCCGACATCGACAAGTGGTTCGGCGTCTTCCCGCGCCTGAAGGAGCGCTCGGCGCAGATGGCCGGTACGCTGTCCGGCGGCGAGCAGCAGATGCTGGCGATGGCGCGCGCGCTGATGAGCCATCCGAAACTACTGCTGCTGGACGAGCCGTCGATGGGCCTGTCGCCGATCATGGTGGAAAAGATCTTCGAAGTGGTGCGCAACGTCTCGGCCCAGGGCGTGACGATCCTGCTGGTCGAGCAGAACGCCAAGCTGGCGCTGGAAGCCGCGCACCGCGGCTACGTGATGGACTCGGGCCTGATCACGATGACAGGCAATGCCGAAGACCTGCTGCACGACCCGAAGGTGCAGGAAGCTTACCTCGGCGAGGGCGGCGCGCCTTAACGTTTCAAGGGGAGTATGCCGGAAAATCGGCGATTTCCGGGCGTCCACCAGAGGGATTCAAAAATACTCCCATTCGTACTATTT
>JBAUJK010000088.1:0-1848 GCA_049683695.1 Burkholderiaceae bacterium | reverse complement strand
CTCCGCTGGCCGCTACCGCCGGCAATTTCGCGCGGGCCGCGCCTTTCGTGCTGCTGCTGAATCTAATGATGCTGCCGTCGGCATCGCTGGACGGCGCCGGCGTCGCCTATGGCCTGGCGTCCGGCGCGCTGGCTTCCGGGCTCGGCTACGTCGTCTGGTACGCGGTGTTGCGCGACCTGACGGCCACCACCGCCGCCACCGTGCAATTGAGCGTGCCGGTGCTGGCCGCCTTCGGCGGCATCCTGTTCCTTGGCGAAGCGATCAGCCTGCACCTGATCGCCACCTCCGCGGCGATTCTGGGCGGGATCGCGCTGGTGACGCTAAAAACCAGGCGGCCAAAGGGCGAGGAAGGCCCCGCGATCCGGCTTCGGCGCGATTGAGCGGGAAGCGCGTCGGCGCCGTACGGCGCGCGCCGTTTCCGGCGAAAAATCGGATGGATTTCAAACAGGCATGCCGCACCACTTGGGACCGTCGATGCGAAGCAGGGTAGCGTCGCCGGGCCGGCGCCGCCGGAAATATGGTGCCGGTATTTTTTTCCGACCGCCGGCTCCGGTGGTAGCTGTCAAGCTAGAAAGCAGGATGCTGCATCGAGCAGGCCCGATGCTAGCAAAGAGATAGCGCGGCGCTTTGAGCTGGAGCAGAAAAACGGCGTGCGGCCGCATGCCCGATGCCAACATGGCGGACAGAAAAAACCCGGCGCCGCAGCACCGGGTTCGGGGACGGGCAGGCGCGCCTCAGGCGTTGGCGCGGTTGATCAGGAAGCGCGCCAGCAGCGGTACCGGGCGGCCGGTGGCGCCCTTGGCGGCCCCGCTCTTCCAGGCGGTGCCGGCGATGTCCAGATGCGCCCAAATGTAGTTGCGGGTGTAGCGTTCGAGGAAGCAGGCGGCGGTGACGCTGCCGGCCGGGGCGCCGCCGATGTTGGCCATGTCGGCGAAATTGGATTTCAGCTGTTCCTGGTAGGCATCCTCGATCGGCATGCGCCACGCGGTGTCGCCGCTGGCGCGGCCGGCCGCCAGCAATTCCTCGGCCAGCGCGTCGTGCCGCTGGTCATGGCGCGTGAACAGGCCGGAATTGTGATGGCCGAGCGCGGTGATGCAGGCGCCGGTCAGCGTGGCGATGTCGACCACCGCCGCCGGCTTGAAGCGCTCGACATAGGTCAGCGCGTCGCACAGCACCAGCCGGCCTTCGGCGTCGGTGTTGAGGATTTCGATGGTCTGGCCGGACATCGAGGTGACGATGTCGCCCGGCTTGGTGGCGCGCCCGGACGGCAGATTTTCGCTACTCGGGATGACGCCGATCACGTTCAGCTTCAGCTTCATTTCGGCCACCGCACGCAGCGTGCCGAGCACCGAGGCGGCACCGCACATGTCGTACTTCATCTCGTCCATGCCGGCGCCGGGCTTCAGCGAGATGCCGCCGGAATCGAAGGTGATGCCCTTGCCGACCAGCACCACCGGCGCTTCCTTGGCCTTGCCGCCCTGATATTTGACGACGATGAATTTCGGCGGCTCCTCGCTGCCGTTGGCGACCGACAGCAGGCTGCCCATCTTCAGCGCCTGCATCTGCCGGCGGTCGAGGATTTCGACGCCGAGCTTGAATTCCTTGGCCAGTTTCCTGGCGGCGTTGGCCAGATAGGTCGGGGTGCAGACATTGCCCGGCAGGTTGCCGAGATCCTTGGTGAAGGCGACGCCGTGGGCGATCGCGACGCTGTGCGCGAGCGCGGTCCTGGCGCCGGCGGCCGCGGCGGCATCCACCAGCAGCGTCAGCTTGCGAACGCCGGCATCCGGCGCTTCCGGCTTGCTCTTCAGCGTATCGAAGCGGTAGCTCTGCTCGTGCGCAGCTTGCACC
>JBAUJK010000087.1:0-13865 GCA_049683695.1 Burkholderiaceae bacterium | reverse complement strand
GCGGCCAACAGCAGGGCTGCCAACAGCGCCGGCAGCGGCCGGCGGCGCAGCGCGCGGATCATCGTGGAGAGAGTCATGGGCAGGTCATCGGCGGCCGCGTCGGCGGCGCGTGAGCAAAACGGCAATGGCAACCGGGAAGGCGATTTCACGATGCTATGATACCCAAAGCGCGCGATCGTTCGGCCGCGCCCCGCCTTTGACGCCATCCCGATGACACCCGAAAACACCCCCCTCCCAGCCGTGCTGACCCACTTCGACGCCGCCGGCGCCGCCCACATGGTCGACGTCGGCGCCAAGCAGGACACCCACCGCATCGCGCGCGCCGCCGGCAGCATCCGCATGCGGGCAGAAACGCTGGCGCTGATCGAGTCCGGCAGCGCCAGGAAAGGCGATGTGCTGGGCATCGCCCGCACCGCCGCCATCATGGCCGCCAAGCGCACCAGCGACCTGATCCCGCTGTGCCACCCGCTGCCGATCACGCGCGTGGCCGTCGACTTCGAACTGCAGGCCGAGCCGCCGGCGGTGCACTGCACCGCGCAGGTGGAAACCGTCGGCAAGACCGGCGTCGAGATGGAAGCGCTGACCGCGGTGCAGATCGGCCTGTTGACCATCTACGACATGTGCAAGGCGGCCGATCGCGGCATGGTGATGACCGACGTGCGCGTGCTGGAAAAGCATGGCGGCAAGTCGGGCAACTGGACAGCGCCTTGATGCCGCTCTGACGCCGCGGCCGGCACGAGCCACGCCGACTCGGAGCCGCCAACGGCTCGAAAACCAAAGCAATGCTGATCCGCGGCAAACCCGAATGCTTCTTGCTTGATCCTGCTCAAGACAAGTCATCCCGCTTCTGATCCTGACATTTCCTTCGCAGCGACGGCGCACTACGATGCACTTTTCAGCGCCCCGCCCTGTGCGCTGTTTGCCTGGCAGGCGCTCGTCGACGATCAAAGGAGTGGATGATGAACAGTCAGGACAACAAGCAGCTGATCATGCGGGGCTACCAGTTATTCCAGGCCAAGGACATCCAACAATTGCTCACGCTGTTTGCGGACGACATCGAATGGATCGGCGCGGAATCGGAGCATATTCCCTTCTCGCACCCCTACCACGGCAAGGAACAGGTCGCGCAGTTTTTTGCCGACATGGATCAGGCGCAGGAAGCCATCCGATTCGAACCCGAAACCTTTATTGCCGAAGGTGACAAGGTCGTCGTGACGGGCCAATCCGCATGGCTGGTGAATGCAACCGGCCAGCGCTATGAGAGCCCCTGGGTTCATGTTTTTACCGTCCGGAATGGCAAGGTCACACGGCTGCAGCAGTACAACGATACGGCGGCCGCTGAGGCTGCGTTCCGGCCATCGTCCGCTTCCCGCGCACAGCAGGGAGCGCCGCTGCACCACTGATCGCTCACAGGTCTTCCCTCGCTTGCCGGCAGCGCCGGCGAGCGGGGGTCTGCTACTCCCGCGCATTCTTCCCTTCCTGTCACAGGCAGGGGGCCATTCCTGCAGCGCCATGCCGACGGCATGGCTCGGGCAAAACCCGGCGACCGGCCTGAAGTGGCCTCCGCTCTTCCAAACGCATGTACCGCGTGATCGATCCAGCGGCCGTCCGCGCAATCAAAGTTGCGGATCGGCGCAGTCAGGCATCGATGAACCGGACGGCGGACCGACATATCGCGCCGCCGATCGGACATTGCGCTCCCGCAGGGGTGGCGCGGGGAAATCACCACATACTGAACGATATCAATAGCAGGAACGGCAGCAGCCGTTACGATGGCCACGGCATCCCGGATTGCCTGGCGGCCATCACCACTGTTCCAACGAACAAGGCAAGAGTACGGAGGAGTATGGAATAAAGGTGACCTGTTTATGCCCGATGTAAGCGGCCTACGACACCAGTATATGAATCGACCCGATGCATGCCGGCAATCGCCGGACCCACTTTCGATCCATGACAGCTCAACCGATTTCCCGCATGCCCAATACTTTCGACACTAAAGCCATCCTCGTCACCGGCGCCTGCGGCTACATCGGCTCGCACACCTGCATCGCGCTGGCCGAAGCCAGCTATGCGCCGATCGCGCTGGACAACCTGTGCAACAGTTCGCGCACCGCGCTGGCGCGCGTCAGCCAGATTCTCGGTCGCGACATCCCGTTCTACCAGAATGATGTGCGCGACCGCGCGGCGCTCGACGCCATTCTGCGCGCACAGCCGATCGCCGCCGTGATCCACTTCGCCGGCCTGAAGGCGGTCGGCGAATCGGTCGCCCAGCCGCTCGCCTACTTCGACAACAACGTCTCCGGCACGCTGGTGCTGCTGCAGGCGCTTGGCGACGCCGGCGTCAAGCGCTTCGTGTTCAGCTCGTCGGCCACTGTCTACGGCGAACCGGAAACGGTGCCGATCGCGGAAACCGCGCGCCTGTCCACCACCAATCCGTATGGCCGCTCGAAGCTGATGGTGGAACAGATGCTGGGCGACCTCGCGCACTCCGACCCAGCCTGGGCGATCGGCATCCTGCGCTATTTCAACCCGGCCGGCGCCCATGAATCCGGCCTGATCGGCGAAGACCCGAACGGCACGCCGAACAACCTGATGCCCTACGTCGCCCAGGTCGCGGTCGGCCGCCTGCCGCAGCTATCGGTGTTCGGCAACGACTACCCGACCGCCGACGGCACCGGTGTGCGCGATTACGTGCACGTGATGGACCTGGCGCGCGGCCACGTCGCCGCGCTCGACCGCCTGTTTGCGACCGGGGAGGGCTTCACCATCAACCTCGGCACTGGCCGCGGCTACAGCGTGCTCGACATCGTGCGCGCCTTCGAAGCCGCCAGCGGCCGCAAAGTCCCGTACCGCATCGCCGCCCGCCGCCCCGGCGACATCGCCACCTGCTACGCCGATCCGTCGCTGGCGAAAACGCTGCTGAACTGGGAAGCGCGGCTGGGGCTGGAGGAGATGTGCGCCGACCATTGGCGCTGGCAGAGTGGGAATCCGTTGGGGTTCAAGGACGCTGCATAGCGAACCGGCTCTGACTCTTCTCTCAAGGGTCCGTGTCCGACCGGAAATTCAGGGCAGCCGCAGATCGTGCAGCTCCGGATAGCGTTCGGCGGCAAACCGGATCTGCTGCTTGATTTCCGCATACGCCTTCTCGCCCCAGTGGCGCCGCATCACCTGGATCTGCCGCTCCGCTTCCTGCCGCTCGCCGTTCAAGGCCAGTGCCAACGCATAGCGGTACTGGGTGGCTGACCACGGGTAATACAGCGCCGCTTCCTTGACGGTTCGCAAATCCGCCGGCGACATGCGCGGCGTCGGCGTGATTCGAGCATCCTCCAGCAGCAAGTCGAGTTGATCGAACAAATGGACCCGCGGCCGCTGATGCTCCGGCGGCGGCGTGCCGATGCGAACCGCCTGAAAGCGGGCTACACGAAAGTCCTCCTCGACCCGCAAATATTCGACCACCGACCAGGCCAGTACAACACTGAGCATCGCCAAAAATACGGCGACAGGCCGGACCGGTAGCGGCACCAGTGGCTTGACGCCGAGCGAACCTTCCACCGCGCCAAGCGCGAACATCGCCGGCGCCAGGAAATAGGCGTAGGCGAACGGGTATTCGAACATCGAATGGACCAACAGCGGGATGGCCGTCGCCAGGCCGTACCACGGCAACGGACGGTCGACCATCCTGATACGTCGCCATAGCCAGACCGCCGCCGCCAGCACCAGCAGGGCGGTGAGCGGCACCCCGATCCACAGGAACAAGTCCAGCAACAAATTATGGCTGTAGGAAAAGGGCGAGCTGACGGGATAGCGATCGGCGACCGCGTTATGCGCACGCGCCGTGGCTCGCAATCCCCAGCCGAACCAGGGTTTCATCGCCACGGCATCCAGTAATTGCGGCCACACCTGCAGGCGCAGGCTCGAAGTGGTGTTGAGCTCGGCTTCGTTCGTCAGCAGCATGACGCGCAGCAATTGCGGCCACGCCCAGAACAGCGCAATGAAACCCGCCCCATAGCCCATCCCGACCCAGGCCGGCGTGGGGTCGCCGATGCGTCGCCGCTTCAGCAACCACCAGCCGAGCAACACCAACAGGCTGAGCGCGCCGGTACGGGATTCGGTAATGGCGAGGCCAGTGCAGAGGAAGAACAGCAGCAGAGCCGTGGCCGTCGCACTCAATCTTTGCGCCTGGTACAAGAAGACCACGCTGGCGATGGCCATGACGATCAAAGTCGCCAGGTGGTTGGGTTGCCCGAGATTGCTTCCCGGGCGGCGCAGCTGTGGCACGCGCCAAATCCATTCCGAGTTTTCCCACAAGCTGAAGACCTGTGCCAGGGCAACCACGATCGACACCGCAGCGCTTGCCAAAACAATGGCCGCCAATGACGCCAGTGGTGCGGTAGCCGCGTCGGGCGAGCGCGGCGCGGCCGAACCGGAAGTCGCGCCGAAACCGAGCGTCAGGCAGGCAACGCAGAGCCCCACGTAGAGGCCGAAGGCCCAGAGGTCTCCCTTGAAAAGGACGAGTCCGCCCATCCACTGCAAGACCGCTACCAGCAGCAACGCGACAAACGGCAGTACGATACGCGGCAAGACCATGTACCGCCGGTCGGCTGCACGCAGTGCTGCCAGCCCAGCCCATGACAGGGACAGGGCAGCCAGAAAGGCTACCGCCTCGGAATGCCAGCTCGTCCACGGCAACGCATGGTTCGGCATCAGCCAACTGAGGAACAGCGTGACAGCGGCGGCAAGAGCGAGAACGTTGAACATAAAAAAACGCTCCTTGCGGAGCGTTTTAAGGATGAATCAGACTACTTACACGCCGCGGCAGGAACCGGGCAGGAATTTCGCAGCAATGCCACCCGATGCGGCCGGACCGCACACCCACTTGTAGACGCTCTTGCCGAAATCGGCGGTCGTCATCGCGGTGGTGTCGTCCACATACGGCGTCAAAGTGATTTTCTGGCCGTCGATCGTGGAGTCACCGATATTCTGAGCTTCGACGGTAACCACACCGTTTGCATCAGTGGAAACTTCCGCCACATATTTTGAGGGGCCATTAGCACCGCTGGCCTCGCAACCCCAGCCGTTAGCGCCAACATTCGCGCCGCTGGAAGCGCTCTGATACACCTCGGTAATCGTGGTGCGGCAAGCCGAAGCCGCCAGGACGACTTCCGAAACCTTCGCGCGCTTGGTGTAATCCTGATACGCCGGCAGCGCCACCGCGGCCAGAATGCCGATGATCGCCACCACGATCATCAACTCGATCAGCGTGAAGCCGCTTTGCGCGGACCGCATCATTTTCATTTGCTTCATTTTCCTTCCTCCATGAATGTTTAGGCATCCGCCGCTTTCTCTAGAGCAATGAGCGTGCCAGGCGGCAATCCTGTCCAATTGTCAGGAAAATGTCAAAAATTGTTAAATTTTGGCGGCCCGGCCTGAAGCAAAACTGACAATTTCTGTCACTTTGATAAAAAATTGGTCGCTTTCGGGCATCCAACCCGGCCTGTGCCGGCTATTCCGTGTCAAACACCAGCTGGATCGTCCCTAGCGCAACCACGTCCCCCGGTTGCAATGGCAGCAAATCCATGCCGACGGCGCGTCCGTTCAACGACAGCGGCGCGTCAGCATCCGTACGACGCAAGCTGTGGCCGCCGCCGTCTTCGAGGATGGCGGCGACCTGGCGGCCGGAGCGGCTCAGGCGGATCAGCGGGCGATCGAGGAACAGTTCGCGGCCGGCGGCGGCGCCGGTCACGACCTTCAGGCGTGCGCGCGGGCGTGGCGCCTGGGCGTTGGCCGCCGGCGCATGGTAGCGCAGCGTGTATTTGGCCAGCTCGATGACATCGCCGCTCTGCAGGAAATGTTTTTTGACCGGCTGGCCATTGACCAGCGTGCCGTTGGTGCTGTTCAGGTCTTCCAGGAAGGAATCGGCGCCGAGCGTGACGATGACTGCATGCTCACCGCTGATCGCCGGGTGGTCGAGCACCAGGTCGTTGTGCAGGCGGCGGCCGATGGAAAGCCGCTCGCGCGTCAGCGGCAGTCGCTGCACTATGGTGTCGCCACGGCTCACCGTGAGGCTGGCGCTGTCCTTGTCGATGGCCATCACCGGATCCGTTCTGCGAGTCGGCCCAGCAGGCCGGAGCGTGCCGGGGCAGGCGGCCCGGCGCAAACGCGCGCCAAGATCACCGAGATGTTGTCGCGCCCGCCGTGGTCGTTGGCGCGCTGGACCAGCGCGGCGACGGCCTGCTGCAGATTGCTGCCGGCGGCCAGCGTCAGTTCGACGATTTCCGGTTCCGGCAGCAGGTCGGACAGCCCGTCCGAGCACAGCATGTAGAGGTCGCCGGCGGCGATGCGGTGTTCGTGGAGTTCGACTTCGAGCGCCGGCTCGATGCCGACCGCGCGCGTGACCAGGTTCTTGTGCTCGGCGACGCGCGCCTCCTCGGCGCTGATCAGGCCGGCGTCGAGCTGTTCCTGCAGCAGCGAGTGGTCGCGCGTCAGTTGCAGGATGGCGCCGTCGCGCAGGCGGTAGGCGCGCGAATCGCCGGCATGGGCGATGACGACGTGGTGGTGATGAAACAATGCGGCGACGATGGTGGTTCCCATGCCGGCATACTCCGGCCGGCGGCGGGCGGTGTTGAGGATGGCGCTGTTGGCGAGTCCGATCGCGCCGCCCAGCAGTTGCCGCATCGCACCGGCGCGCGGCAGCCGGTGCCAGCGCCGGCGCAGGCGGTTTTCGACGGTCTGGCGAATGATGTCGACGGCGATGCCGCTGGCCACTTCGCCGGCCGAATAGCCGCCCATGCCGTCGGCCAGCACAGCCAAGCCATATTCGGCGCTGACGGCAACACTGTCTTCATTTTGCTCGCGCACGAGGCCAGTGTCGGACAGGGCCGCGAATTCGAGTTCGGGAGAGGCGGGAGCAGGCACGTCGCTTCAGACAAGACGGGTGGATCACGGTCCCGATTGTAGTGCAGCCGGTCCGCTGGAGCAGAGCAATCCTATTGGCTGGCTGAGGCCGCGGCGGATTGCTCCCCGGGCCCAAGGAGCCGCGGCGCCGTGCCGGGGTTGCGGGCACCGGCGTCGGCAAGGCAGTCCGGCTGAATTGTCCTAATGTTCCGCTGCCTTTTTAGCGCGCCAGCTACCGACCGCTACCACCAGGGTGGCGCCGACCAGTGCCGGAATGCTGAATTGCAAGCCGGTGCCGGGCAGCACGAACTGGGACGGCGGCAGCCACGGACTGAGACCGGCGTCGGAAAAAATCATGCCGCCGGCCAGGTAGCCGAGCAGCGCCGCGCCGAAGGTGACGATCACCGGGAAAAGCGTCATCAGCTTCAGCACCAGTGTGCTGCCCCAGATAATGATCGGGATGCTGACCAGGATGCCGAACACCACCAGCAGCAGCTGATGCTCGCCGGCCGCCTGCGAGGCGGCGCTGGCGACCGCGATCACGTTGTCGGTGCTCATCGCCAGGTCGGCGACGACGATGGTCTTGATGGCACTCATCAGCCGGTCGTTGGCGGCGACGTCGTTATGGTCGCCGCCGCTGTCAGCCAGCAGCTTGATGCCGATCCACAGCAGCAGCAGGCCGCCCGCCAGCTTGATGTACGGCATTTCCAGCAGCGTGACGGCGAAGGCGATCAGCAGTACGCGGATCGCGATTGCGCCAGCCGTGCCCCACAGCACGCCGCGCAGGCGCAGATGCGGCGGCAGATTGCGGCAGGCGAGCGCGATGACGATCGCATTGTCGCCACCGAGCAGGATGTCGATCAGGATGATCTGACCGACCGCGATCCAGTTCAGCGCCAGCAGGAAATCCATCGTGGGTCTTTGAAAAAGGGAAGCCGAAAAGCATTATGGAGAGCCGGGGCTCTCCATAAACGGCACGGCCGCAATCGGCCGCGTATTCATCCGTTCTGCCCGCCCTGCCCGACTGCCGCCATGGTGCTTGCGGGACCGTGGCATGGCGCCATGCTATCCGATGCTGCCGGGGGCGTCGGGCAACGCATGCGTTCCCG
The DNA here is from genome assembly GCA_049683695.1 of Burkholderiaceae bacterium. Classification (GTDB taxonomy): domain Bacteria; phylum Pseudomonadota; class Gammaproteobacteria; order Burkholderiales; family Burkholderiaceae_D; genus DATJCV01. The sequence goes on along the minus strand of JBAUJK010000087.1, from coordinate 5,862 downwards.
CCAGTGCGGGAACGGCAGGGCAGCGACGGCCGGTTACAGCGCCGCCTTCAGCAGGCGTCCCATTTCGGACGGATTGCGGGTCACCGTGATGCCGCAGGCCTGCATGATTTCCAGCTTGGCTTCGGCGGTGTCGGCACCGCCCGAGATCAACGCGCCGGCGTGTCCCATGCGCTTGCCCGGCGGCGCGGTGACGCCGGCGATGAAGCCGATCACCGGCTTTTTCATGTTGTCCTTGATCCAGTAGGCGGCGTTGGCTTCGTCCGGGCCGCCGATCTCGCCGATCATGATGACGGCATCGGTGTCGGGATCGTCATTGAACATCTTCATGATGTCGATGTGCTTCAGGCCGTTGATCGGATCGCCGACGATGCCGACCGCCGACGACTGGCCGAGTCCGAGCGCGGTCAGCTGGCCGACCGCTTCATAGGTCAAGGTGCCCGAGCGCGAAACGACGCCGATGCGGCCCTTCTTGTGGATGTGGCCGGGCATGATGCCGATCTTGATTTCGTCCGGCGTGATCAGGCCCGGGCAGTTCGGCCCCAGCAGCAGGGTCTTGCTGCCAGCCTTCTTCATCTTGTCCTTGACTTCCAGCATGTCGCGCACCGGGATGCCTTCGGTGATGCAGATCGCCAGGTCGAGTTCGGCTTCGACTGCTTCCCAGATCGCGGCGGCGGCGCCGGCCGGCGGCACGTAGATCACCGACACGGTGGCGCCGGTGGCTTCCTTGGCTTCCTTGACGCTGGCGTAGATCGGAATGCCTTCGAAGTCCTCGCCGGCCTTCTTCGGATTGGTGCCGGCAACGAAGCAGTTCTTGCCGTTGGCATATTCGCGGCACATGCGGGTGTGGAACTGACCGGTCTTGCCGGTGATGCCCTGGGTGATGACCTTGGTGTCTTTGTTGATCAGGATGCTCATGTAATCTTTCCTTTTTACTTGCCGCTCGCGTCTGCGCGGAAGCGGCAGTTCTGTGTATTACTTCCCGTTGGCCGCGGCCACTACCGACTTGGCCGCCTCTTCCATCGTGTCGGCCGAGATGATCGGCAGGCCGGATTCCGCCAGCAGCTTCTTGCCGATGTCTTCGTTGGTACCCTTCATGCGCACCACCAGCGGCACCTTCAGCGACACCGCCTTGGAGGCAGCGATCACGCCTTCGGCGATCACGTCGCAGCGCATAATGCCGCCGAAGATGTTGACCAGGATCGCCTTCAGGCCCGGGTTCTTCAGCATGATCTTGAAGGCTTCGGTCACCTTCTCGGTGGTGGCGCCGCCGCCGACGTCGAGGAAGTTGGCCGGCTCGCCGCCGAACAGCTTGATGGTGTCCATGGTCGCCATCGCCAGGCCGGCGCCGTTGACCAGGCAGCCGATGTTGCCGTCGAGCGAAATGTAGGCGAGGTCGAACTTGGACGCTTCGATTTCGGCCGGATCTTCTTCATCCAGGTCGCGATAGGCGACGATTTCGGGATGGCGGAACAGCGCGTTGGAATCGAAATTGAACTTGGCGTCGAGCGCGATCACCTTGCCGGAACCGGTCAGGATCAGCGGGTTGATTTCGGCCAGCGAGGCGTCGGTTTCCCAGTATGCCTTGTACAGGCCCTGCAACTGGACGCGGGCGTCGGCGATCGAGGCGGCCGGAATGCCGATCTTGGCGGCGATCGAGTCGGCATCGGCGTCGGTCAGGCCGGTGGCCGGGTCGATTTCGACCTTGTGGATCAGCTCCGGATGCTTGTCGGCCACTTCCTCGATGTCCATGCCGCCTTCGGAGGATGCCATCAGCACCACGCGCTGGCTGACACGGTCGGTGACCATCGACACGTACAGTTCCTTCTTGATGTCGGCGCCTTCCTCGATCAGCAGGCGCCGCACCTTCTGGCCTTCCGGGCCGGTCTGGTGCGTGACCAGCTGCATGCCGAGGATCTGCTTGGCATAGTCGCGCACCTGGTCGATCGATTTGGCGACCTTGACGCCGCCGCCCTTGCCGCGGCCGCCGGCGTGGATCTGGGCCTTCACCACCCAGACCGGACCGCCCAGCTGTTCGGCCGCCTTGACGGCGTCGTCGACGCTGTTGCAAGGGATACCGCGCGGCACCGTCACTCCGAATTTGCGGAGAATTTCCTTGCCCTGATACTCATGGATTTTCATGCGAGCTTCCCTTCTGACGCTTTATGGATAAAAACTGCGGGTAAAAAATGCAAAGGATGGCGGCCGCTGGATCAGCCGCCTTCCGTCTCGGCGGCCGCAGCCGCCCAGCGCGGGTAGTAGCGCGCGACCGCCTCGCCGTCGGTGCGCAGCGCGTGGCAGCGGTCGAGCTGAAACGGGCGCTGCGTCTGGCCGTCGGGGCCGGCGCCGTCGCGGGTATCGAACACGTCGCCGGCGAAGGCCTGGATCGCCGCCGTCGGCAATACCTGCGCCAGTTCGCTCAGGTGGGTGCAGCCGAGCGTGCCGCCGAGCCGTTCCTTCAACTGCTGGCGGAAGCCCTTCAGCAGGTTGGTGCCGACCAGCCGGCCGTAGGCGGGGCCGATGGTGTCGCAAAAACCGGGATAGGGAACGGCGTCCGAGGCGGCCTCGGCGGCGACCACGTTCAGCTGCGTGTCGATGGTCAGCCGCAGCCACAGGTCGTGCAGCGGCGTGTTGGCCGGGCGCAGGCCGGCGGCCAGCCGGATGTCACGGGTCTTGATGTCGGTGATGTGCGCCTCGATGTCCCAGAGTCCGTCCGCGCGGGCGTAGGCGGCGACCTGGATGGCGCGAGTGTGCTTCAGCGTGCGGGCAGCGGGTGGCGATAAAGGCATAAAGACCGATGCCGGCGAAGGTCGGCAATAACAGTGATTGCCGCATTTGCGTGTCGCTGCCGCAGCTTCTACGGCAGCAGCCGCTCATGCGGCGCTGCAAAAAAACCGTAAAAGTGTAGCACAGCAGCGAGCGGGCTTGCCATGCAGCGACCGGGCACGAGGAGCGGGACGGGCTGCCCCGATGCCGCCCAGACGATGGCGCGATGGTAGTCTTTTACGCAGATACTCCCAGGTATGGCAGCCTATCGCGGAGAATTTACGTCCGAATTTAACGCATACTCCTACCAATTCTACGACGCCTTCCGCTCCGATCGCTTCCCTGCAAGCGGTAATACAGGGCTTCCCGCTGACGCCGAAATGGTGGACAAAAGGAAGTCGGAAACGCCGGCCTTGGCCAGGGAAAGTGCATTCGGCTCGCGGCGTGATGCCGGTCGGCGGCGACAGCCGCAGTCTCGCCCGTTAGTCGCTGCCGCTGCCGTCTCCGTCTTCACCGGCGCCGCCGCGCATCGCTTCGTGGATCGCGCGCTGCGAGAAGCCGCGCTGCAGCAGGAAGCGGATCTGCTTGGCGCGCTCGGCGGTGTCGGCCGGCGGCCGCGGGAACTTGCGCTGCCAGACCGCGCGCGCGCGCGCCGCTTCGTCCTGCGCCAGTTCGGCCCTGATCGCACCGAGCTCGTCGGCGGCGATGCCATGGCTTTGCAGTTCGGACAGGATGCGATTGTTGCCGAAGCGGGCGGCGCGGCGATGCACCAGCGATTCGGAAAAGCGCTCCTGCGACAGCAGCTTGGCCGCTTCCAGCGCATCGAGCACGGCGTCGACGTCTTCGCCTTCCTGCGCATGGCGCGCCAGCTTGCGCGCCAGCTCCAGCCGGCTGTGCTCGCGCGCCGCCAGGTAGCGCAGCGCGCGCGCTTTCAGACTGGGCTTGGGGAGGGGCATGGGGAGGTGACGGCAGCCAGCGGCGGGGCGCCACCGGCAGGAACGCGCGGCCCGGACGGCGCCCGGGCCGCGCGCCCCGCTATTCCGCTTCCTTCGCGGTTTCGCGGGCGGCACCCTTGACGGCGCCAAGTTCCGGCACGCCGAGCGCGGCACGCACCTTGTTTTCGATCTCGCGCGCCAGTTCCGGCCGTTCCCTCAGGTAGTTGCGGGCATTGTCCTTGCCCTGGCCGATGCGTTCGCCGTTGTAGCTGTACCAGGCGCCGGACTTCTCGACCACCTTGTTCTCGGCGCCGAGGTCGAGGATTTCGCCTTCGCGCGAGGTGCCTTCGCCATACAGGATGTCGAAGTGCGCTTCGCGGAACGGCGGCGCGATCTTGTTCTTGACCACCTTGACCCGGGTTTCGTTGCCGATCACTTCATCGCCGGACTTGATCGAGCCGGTGCGGCGGATGTCGAGCCGGACCGACGCGTAGAACTTCAGCGCGTTGCCGCCGGTGGTGGTTTCCGGGTTGCCGAACATGACGCCGATCTTCATGCGGATCTGGTTGATGAAGATCACCAGCGTGTTGGTGCGATTGATGCTGCCGGTCAGCTTGCGCAAGGCCTGCGACATCAGGCGCGCCTGCAGGCCGGGCAGTGAATCGCCCATGTCGCCCTCGATTTCGGCGCGCGGCGTCAGCGCCGCCACCGAGTCGATCACCACCAGGTCGACACCGCCGGAGCGCACCAGCGCATCGGTGATTTCCAGCGCCTGCTCGCCGGTGTCCGGCTGCGAGATCAGCAGGTCGGACAGGTTGATGCCGAGCTTTTGCGCATAGGTGACGTCGAGCGCATGCTCGGCGTCGATGAAGGCGCAGGTGCCGCCCAGCTTTTGCATCTCGGCAATGGTCTGCAGCGTCAGCGTGGTCTTGCCGGACGATTCCGGGCCGTAGATTTCGACGATGCGCCCGCGCGGCAGGCCACCGACGCCGAGCGCGATGTCGAGACCGAGCGAGCCGGTCGAGACCGTCTGCACTTCTTCCGCCACGGCGCCATCTTCCATGCGCATCACCGAGCCCTTGCCGAACTGCTTTTCGATCTGTGCCAGGGCGGCGGCCAGGGCCTTGCTCTTGTCGGAATTCAGGGCGGATTTCTTGTCATCCATGTCGATCAACTTTCAGAGAAAGGGGTTGAGTGAGAACACGCGCGCGGTTATCACATACAGAACGATACTGTATGAAAAAACAGTAGTTTATGCAAGCGGAGATTTGTCCATTTGCGCGATTTTTGCACGATTCTGGCAGCTTTCGACGGCGCCGCCTTGCCTTGCCGCCATTGCGGAAACGCAATAGACTAGCCGCACCCTGCGTTCGACCCACCTGCCCGCCGACGATGCGCATACTGCTTGCCGAGGACGATAGCGTACTGGCCGACGGGCTGACCCGCTCGCTGCGCCATTCGGGCTATGCGGCCGACTGCGTCAAGGACGGCGCCGAAGCCGATCTGGCGCTGACCACCCAGGCGTTTGACCTGCTGATCCTCGATCTCGGCCTGCCGAAGATGCCGGGCCTGGAAGTGCTGCGCCGGCTGCGCGCGCGCAATTCGCGGCTGCCGGTGCTGATCCTGACCGCCGGCGATTCGATCGAGCAGCGCGTCACCGCGCTCGACCTCGGTGCCGACGATTACATGGCCAAGCCGTTCGCGCTGTCCGAACTGGAAGCGCGGGTACGGGCGCTGACGCGGCGCGGCGCCGGCGGCGGCCCCAGCGTGATCCGGCACGGCCCGCTGTCCTACGACCAGGTCGGCCGCATCGCCTATCTCGGTGAGCAGATGCTGGAGCTTTCCGCGCGCGAACTGGGCCTGTTGGAAGTGCTGCTGCTGCGCTGCGGCCGGCTGGTGTCGAAGGAGCAGCTGGTCGACCACCTGTGCGAATGGGGCGAGGAAGTCAGCAACAACGCGATCGAAGTCTACGTGCACCGGCTGCGCAAGAAGATCGAGATCGGCGGCGTGCGCATCGCCACCGTGCGCGGCCTCGGCTACTGCCTGGAAAAATTTTCCGACGCCGCCCCGCAGCCCGAAGCGCCGCCGCGCTGATGGCCGGCATGCCGTCGATGCCGCTGCCGCCCGAGCCCGCCACCGAGGCGGCTGCGCCCTACCTCGGCAC
>JBAUJK010000086.1:0-5831 GCA_049683695.1 Burkholderiaceae bacterium | reverse complement strand
AGGTCTTGCCAGCGCCGTTCGGGCCGATCAATGCGGTGATCGAGCCGGGTGCCACCGAAAACGAGACATTCGACAGCGCATCGATGCCGCCGAATCTCAAGGACAGGTTCTGGACCGAGAGGATCGGCTGCGATGCGTGTTGGTGGTGCTTGTTCATGACATCTCCCGCGCGTCAGATCCGGTACGCCAGGCGCGTGCCTTCGTCGATCGCGCGCATCGCGTCCAGTTCGGAAGCGAAGCGCGCGCCGCCGATCAGGTCGACCGCCACGCCGAGCGCCTCCAGCTGTTGCGCCAGGTCCTGGTCCGAATCCTGGCCGGCGCACAGCACGACGTGGTCTGCCGGGAACACGTGCGGCACGCCATCGATCGTGTAGTGCAGGCCGTCGTCGTCGATCTTCCGGTAATCGCAGCCGGACACCACCGGCACGCCGCGCTTGGTCAGCTTGGTGCGATGGATCCAGCCGGTGCTCTTGCCGAGGCGCGCGCTGGGCTTGGTCAGGCTGCGCTGGAACATCGCGACCTGACGCCGCGACTGCTCGGCGACCGGCTGGCGGATGCCGCCGGCACTGCGGATCTCGGGATCGACGCCCCAGGCATCGAAGAATTCGGCGACGCTCAGCGTGCCGGCCTGCGGCGCGGTCAGCAGTTCGGCGACGTCATGGCCGATGCCGCCGGTACCGATCACCGCCACCCGCTCGCCGGCTTCGACCCGGCCCAGGATCACGTCCAGATAGCCGACCACCTTCGGATGGTCGACACCGGGAATGTCGGGCAGGCGTGGCTTGATGCCGGTCGCTACCACCACCCGCTCGAAGCCCTGCTCCAGCAGCGCTTGCGCGGTGGCCGTGGTTCCCAGCCTGATTTCCACCCCGGTCAGCTGCAGGCGCTTGCGGAAGTAGCGCAGCAGTTCGCCGAATTCCTGTTCCTTGCCGGGAATCCGGCGCGCAACGTTCAGCTGGCCGCCGATGTCGTCGCCGGCTTCGTACAGCACCACCTGGTGGCCGCGCTCCGCCGCCGTGCTGGCGCAGGCCATGCCGGCCGGGCCGGAGCCGATCACCGCGATGCGGCGCCGGACCGCTGGCGGCTCGTCCGAAAACTCGGTCTCGTGGCAGGCCTTCGGATTGACCAGGCAGGTCGCCAGCCGGTCGGTGAAGATGTGATCCAGGCAAGCCTGGTTGCAGGCGATGCAGGTGTTGATTTCGTCGGTACGGCCGCTCGCCGCCTTGATCACGAACTGCGGATCGGCCAGGAACGGCCGCGCCATCGACACCAGGTCGGCCTCGCCCTTGGCCAGGATCTCTTCCGCGGTGGCCGGCATGTTGATCCGGTTGGAGGCCACCACCGGGATCGAGACGACTTTCTTCAGGCGTGCGGCAGCGAACGCGAATGCCGCGCGCGGCACCGAGGTGGCAATGGTCGGCACCACCGATTCGTGCCAGCCGACACCGGTGTTCAGCGCATCGGCGCCGGCCGCTTCGACCGCGCGCGCCAGCTGGTCGATCTCGGCGCCGACCAGCCCGCCCTCGACCAGGTCGATCGCCGAAATCCGATACACGATCAGGAAGCCGGCACCCAGGCGGGCGCGGGTGCGGCGCAGGATCTCGAGCGGGAAGCGGATGCGGTTTTCGAACGAACCGCCCCATTCGTCGGTCCGGTCGTTGGCGCGCAGGGTCGTGAACTGCGTGATCAGATAGCCTTCCGATCCCATCAGCTCGATACCGTCGTAACCGGCCATTTGCGCCAGTTCGGCGCAGCGGACGAAATCCTCGATGGTCTGCTCGATTTCGGCGCTGCTCAGCGTGCGCGGGATGCGGCGGTTGATCGGGGCGGGAATCGAGCTGGCCCCGACGATCTGCGGATGTTTGGCATAGCTGCCGGTGTGCAGCACCTGCAGGATGATCTTGGCGCCGGCCGCGTGCGCGGCCTCGACGATCGGCCGGTGCTCGGCCAGCTTCTCCTCGGAATCGAGGACTTGCGCGCCTTCTTCGACGCGCCCCTCGAAATTCGGCGAGGTGCCGCCGGTGATGATCAGGCCGACGCCGCCGCGCGCGCGCTCGGCATAGAAGGCGGCCAGCCGCGGAATCGCGTCGGGCTCGTTCTCCAGGCGGGTGTGGATCGAGCCCATGATGACGCGATTGCGCAATTCATGCGCGCCGACGCGTATCGGCGACAGCAGCAATGGATAGTGGTCGTTCGGGAGTGCGTGAGACATGTCTGCGTCCGTAGTGGCGGGCCCGGCTTCGGCTCAGGCCTGCGAGCGGTTCAAAAGGTAGTCCTGGTATTCCTTGCGCAGCGCGGCCTTGAACAGCTTGCCGGTCGCGGTATGCGGCAGGGAATCGAGAAACACGATGTCGTCCGGCAGCCACCACTTGGCCACCCGCGCGCTCAGGAATTCGAGGATTTCCTTCTTCTCCAGCGACTTTCCGGGCTTCAGCACCACCAGCAGCAGCGGCCGCTCGTCCCACTTCGGATGGGTGGCGCCGATCACCGCGGCCTCATGGATGTCCGGGTGATCCATCGCGAAGTTTTCGAGATCGATCGACGAAATCCATTCGCCGCCGGACTTGACCAAATCCTTGGCGCGGTCGGTCAGCTTGATGTAGCCATGGCGGTCGATGGTGGCGATGTCGCCGGTATCGAAAAAGCCCTCGGCGTCGAGCGCGCTGCCGCGCTCCTTGCCGTAGTAGGCCTGCACGATGCAGGGGCCGCGCGCCTTCAGATGGCCGGCGCTGGCGCCGTCCCAGGGCTGGCGCCGGTCGGCATCGTCGAAGGCCTGGAACTCGACGCCGAACGGCGGCCGGCCCTGGGTCTGCAGCAGCGCGATGCGCTCGTCGCCGGCCAGGCCGCGGGTTTCCGGCAGCATCGTGCAGATGGCGCCCATTGGCCCCATCTCGGTCATGCCGCACGCCGAGCGCACTTCCACGCCGTGCTTGTCGGAAAAAGCCTCGATCATCGAGCGCGAACAGGGCGAACCGCCGACATACAGGCGGCGCAGCTTGTTCAGCACCTGTCCCTGCGCGTCGAGGTAGTTGAGGACGTCCTGCCACACGGTCGGTACGCCGCCGCTGCAGGTGACGTTTTCATTGACCAGCAATTCGGTCAGCGATGCGCCATCCATCTTCGGCCCCGGCAGCACCATGCCGGCGCCGGCCATCGGTGCCGAGAACGGCCAGGTCCAGCCATTCGCATGGCACATCGGCACCACCTGCAGCACCACGTCGTTCGAACCGAAGCCGTACATGTCGGGCGAATTCGCGATCAGTCCCATCAGCACGATCGAACGGTGCGAATACAGCACGCCCTTCGGCTGCCCGGTGGTGCCCGAGGTATATGCCAGGCTGGCGGCGGTGTTTTCGTCGAAGCTGCCCCAGGCGTAATCGGCGTCGACGCCGTCGATCCAGTCTTCGAAGCAGACGGCGTTCGGCAGCGTGGTGGATGGCATGTTGGCGCGGTCGGTCAGCACCACATACTGCTCGACCGTCGGCAGACGGTCCGCCAGCGCCTCCAGCTGCGGCACGAAGGTGGCATCCACCAGCAGCATGCGGTCGCGGGCATCGTTGACGATGTAGACGATCTGCTCGGAAAACAGACGTGGATTGATCGGGTGGTACACGGCGCCGATCCCGAGAATGCCGTACCAGCATTCGAGATGCAGCGCGGTGCTGGAGGCCAGCGTGCCGACCCGGTCGCCGGCCCGGATACCCTGCTGCGCCAGCTTCTTGGAAATACGCAGCGCCTGCGTGTGCATGCGGGCATAGTTGGTGACTTCGATGGCGCCGGCCACCGTGCGCGTCACCACCCGCCGTTCGCCGTGCTGGCGCGCGGCGTGCTCGATCACGCGATGGCACAGCAATGGCCAATCCTGCATCATGCCCAACATGGCGAGACCTCGGAATTCTGGGGAACGGAGAAGGAAGAAACGCCGCGCCGCGAGCCGGTCGGGCAAGGGCAGACGCTTCCGCTGAAAAGCAATGTCATTGCGATATGTCTCTTTTAGTAATGATTCTTGTGGTGCGGGCGGTGCCGCGGTCCCGGTCCGCGGATGTCGCCCTGCACATTTCATATTCCCTATACGCAAGTTCGGTGCCAGTCCGAACTGCCATCAAATTCCACGATTCGTGGCCATGGAGTGGGAAATATGACTTCGGGAAGAACAGCCGGCGCCGAAGTGTCTTCCGGAAAGACACCTGGCGCCGCAAAGGACGATTTCAGTATTCGTAGAAGCCGCGCCCGGACTTGCGGCCGTAATAGCCGGCGTCGACCATTTCCTGCAGCAGCGGAGCGGGGCGGTACTTCGGATCCTTGAAATCGTGGTAGAAGACGTTCATCACCGACAGGAAGGTGTCCAGTCCGACCAGGTCGGCCAGGGCCAGCGGGCCGATCGGATGATTGGCACCCAGGCGCATGCCGGCGTCGATTTCCTCGCGCGTAGCCAGCCCTTCCTGCAGCACGAAGATCGCTTCATTCATCATCGGGCACAGGATCCGGTTGACGACGAAGCCGGGAGCATTCTTGGAGCTGATCGCGGTCTTGCCGATCCGCTGCGCCAGCGCATCGGCGGCGGCATAGGCCGCATCGCTGGTCTGGATGCCGCGGATGATTTCCACCAGCGCCATCACCGGCACCGGGTTGAAGAAGTGCATGCCGACGAAGCGGCTCGGGTCGGACAGCGCCGACGCCAGCTTGGTGATCGACACCGACGAGGTATTGGTGGCGATCACGCAGCCCGGCTTGGCGATGGCATCCACTTCCTTCAGAATGCTGAGCTTGAGCTCCAGGTTTTCGGTGGCGGCCTCGATGATGAAATCGGCCGCGGCCAGCGCCCCCAGGTCCGGCGTGGTCTGGATCGCCGACAGGGTCTTGCCGACCTCGGCCTCGCCGATCTTGCCCTTGGCCGCCATGCGGTCGAGGCTAGAGGAAATCGCCTTCATGCCCTTGTCCAGGGCGGCGTCGCTGATATCGCGCAACACCACTTTCAGCCCGGCCGCCGCGCAGGTTTGCGCGATCCCGCTGCCCATCATGCCCGCTCCGATAATGCCTACGACTTGCATGCTCATTCGTCCTTTCAAATTGGTAGCTGGATTGACAATCGCCATGTGCGCCGGTCGTGCCGCAGTTGCATCGATACCGGCTTCGCCTATCCTTCAAGCAATATGCATGCCATTTGGCGGGGGCGGCACGACGAAACGGAACCAGTACAATTTGCCTGGAGCGGATGCGGCCCGGCCAGCTTCCCGGCCGCGACCGCGGCACCGCAGAACGGGAAGGTCGTGGAAATGCGGCGATGACGATCCCTGCCTTTGGCGACCACCTTCTTTTTGACCGGACCCATGCTCCACATCCGCTTTTCCAACCGCTTCGAAATACTGCTGGGGGCGTTGCTGGAGCGCGTGCAGGACGAGGCGTCTGCATCGCCATTCGCTGCGGTCGAGATTTTGGTGCCGAGCGCGGCGGTGCGGCGCCGCATCGAGCTGGCGGCGGCCGATGCGTTCGGCATCTGCGCCAACGTCCGCTTCGCCTTCCTGGCGCAATGGCTGTGGGCGCAGATCGGCAAGCTGGTGGCGGTGCCGGACGAATCGCCGTTCGCGCCGCCGCTGCTGGCATGGCGGCTGTATGAAATGCTGGCGCAGCCGGCAACCGCCGCCGCCCATCCGCGGCTGGCGTCCTACCTGGCCGAGGCCGATCCGGCGATGCGGATGGAACTGGCCGAGCGCATCGCCGCGCTGTTCGACCAATACCTGACCTACCGGCCGGACTGGATGGCGCAGTGGCTGCGTGGCGGCCGCGAGGATGCCGGCGCCGCGCACGCGGCCGGCGGCCGCCATCCGGAC
>JBAUJK010000085.1:0-10112 GCA_049683695.1 Burkholderiaceae bacterium | reverse complement strand
TGGCACAGCGCAAACGCTTCAGTATTGCAGATTCCACCGCGCTTGAAACCGCCTGAAACAATTGATAACGAAGGAAACCGGCAAGAAACCTTTGCCGGCCGCGCCTCCAGGTTCCCTTACCTGCCGGGTAATGGAAGCGGCCGCGCACCTGTCTTATCATCGACGCATGACCACCGCCCACGCCTCTCTCCCTGCCGCCGGCGCCCGGCCGGTCGGCGCGTTGCTGCGCGAATGGCGCCAGCGGCGCCGCCTGAGCCAGCTCGATCTGGCCTGCGAAGCCGAGATCTCGGCGCGCCACATGAGTTTCCTGGAAACCGGGCGCGCCCGGCCCAGCCGCGCGATGGTGCTGCACCTGGCCGAGCGGCTCGACATCCCGTTGCGGGAGCGCAATGTGCTACTGCACGCGGCCGGCTATGCGCCGGTGTTCACGCAGCGTTCGCTCGACGACCCGGCGCTGGCGCCGGCGCGGCGCGCGGTCGATCTGGTGCTGGCCGGGCACGCGCCGTATCCGGCGCTGGCGGTCGACCGCCACTGGACGCTGGTGGCGGCCAACGCCGCGGTGACGCCGCTGCTGCAAGGGGTGGCGCCGGCGTTGCTGGAAGGCGCGGTCAACGTGCTGCGGCTGTCGCTGCATCCCGACGGGCTGGCGCCGCGCATCGCCAACCTGCGCCAGTGGCGCGCCCACTTGCTGGAGCGGCTGCGCCAGCAGATCGAGACCAGCGCCGACCCGGTGCTGGCGGCGTTGCGGGCAGAGTTGCAGGACTATCCAGCGGGGCATGGGCAAGACGGCGCGGCGGATCAGGACGCGGCCGCCGACTATGCCGGCGTCGCCGTGCCGCTGCAGTTGCACAGCGAACAGGGCCTGCTGTCCTTCATCAGCACCACCACGGTGTTCGGCACGCCGGTCGACGTCACCCTGTCGGAACTGGCGCTGGAAACCTTCTTCCCGGCCGACGCCGCCACCGCCGAACGACTGCGCAGCTTGGCCGGCTGAAGACGTCGGCCCGAACGGCCTATAGCTGGTTCAGCGGAATCTTCAGGTAGTGCACGCCGTTGGCCTCGGCCGGCGGCAGGCTGCCGGCGCGGATGTTGAGCTGGATCGACGGCAGGATCAGGTTCGGCATCTCCAGCGTGGCGTCGCGCGCACGGCGCATGGTGACGAATTCGTCTTCGCTGACGCCGTCGTGGACGTGGATGTTGGCCGCGCGCTGCTGCGCCACCGTGGTTTGCCACTGCGGCGCGCGGCCTTGCGGATAGTCGTGGCAGACGAACAGCCGGGTGGCGTCGGGCAGCGCCAGCAGGCGGCGCACCGAGCGGTACAGCGCGTGGGCGTCGCCGCCGGGGAAGTCGCAGCGCGCCGTGCCCACGTCCGGCATGAACATGGTATCGCCGACGAACACCGCATCGTCCACCTGGTAGGCGACGTCGGCCGGGGTGTGGCCCGGCACGAAGAGCGCGCGCGCGCTCAGGCCGCCGATCGCGAATTCCTCGTCTTCGTCGAACAGGTAGTCGAACTGGCTGCCGTCCTGGCGAAACTCCGGTTCCAGATTGAAGATTTTCTTGAACACGCCCTGCACGGTGGCGATGTTGGCGCCGATCGCAATCCGCCCGCCCAGGCGCTGCTTCAGATAGGGCGCGGCCGACAGGTGGTCTGCGTGGGCATGGGTTTCCAGGATCCATTCCACCTTCAACCCTTCGGCGGCGATGAAGGCGAGCACGCGATCGGCCGCCGCCGTGCTGGTGCGGCCGGACTTGGGGTCGTAATCGAGCACCGGGTCGACGATGGCGCAGGCGCTGCCGGCGGCCTCGTACACCACATAGCTGACGGTACCGGTGACCGGATCGTAAAAACCTTGGACTTGCGGTGACATGGAAGCTCCCGAATCAGTTTAAGAGAAAATAATCTATTGATTTACATATGCACATTATATATAATGTTTTCTGTTAAAGTCAACCGCGAGAACCACCATGACAACCGACACCCCCACCATCGATCTGCCAGCCTTGCGCGCCGCTTCCAGCGCTGCCTGCTCGCTGCTGAAGGCGATGGCCAATCCCGACCGCCTGTTGCTGCTGTGCCAGCTGTCGCAGGGCGAGCTGTGCGTGGGCGACCTGGAAGAGCAGCTCGGCATCCGCCAGCCGACCCTGTCGCAACAGCTGGCCGTGCTACGCGAGGAAGGACTGGTGCAGACCCGGCGCGACGGCAAGCAGATCTTCTACAGCATCGCCAGCAGCGAGGCGCTGGCCGTGCTGCAGGTGCTGTACACCCAATTCTGCGCGCAAGATGAAGAGGAGCAAAACGCATGATCACCATCGACTGGAGCCATTTCACTCCCTGGACTTCGCTGGCCGGCGGCATCCTGATCGGCCTGGCGTCGGCACTCTTGCTGTTGGCCAACGGCCGCATCGCCGGCATCAGCGGCATCGTCGGCGGCCTGCTGCGGCCGCGCCACGGCGAATGGGGCTGGCGCCTGGCCTTCGTCGCCGGTCTGATCGGCGCGCCGCTATTGTTCCAGCTGTTCGCGCCGCTGCCGGCGGTGCAGATCGACGCCGGCACGCCGCTGCTGCTGGCGGCCGGCCTCCTGGTCGGACTCGGCACTCGCTACGGCTCCGGCTGCACCAGCGGCCACGGCGTGTGCGGCCTGTCGCGGCTGTCGCCGCGCTCGCTGGCGGCGACGCTGGCATTCATGCTGGCCGGCGCCCTGGCGGTATTTTTTCTGCGCCAACTGACGGCCTGACACCCGATACTTCGAGAGGACAAACATGCAAATCTTCGTCGCTTTGATTTCCGGCCTGCTGTTCGGCATCGGCCTGATCGTCTCCGGCATGACCAATCCGGCCAAGGTGATCGGCTTTCTCGACATCGCCGGCCAATGGGATCCTTCGCTCGGCTTCGTGATGGGCGGCGCGATCCTGGTCGGCCTTCCGGCGTTCCGGCTGGCGGCGCGGCGCAGCGTGTCGCTCTTGGGCGCGCCGCTGGCGCTGCCAACCGCCACCCAGATCGACCGCCGGCTGGTGCTGGGCAGCCTCGCCTTCGGCGTCGGCTGGGGCCTGGCCGGTTTTTGCCCGGGTCCGGCGATTTCCTCGCTGCTGACCGGCTCGGCCAAACCGGTGCTGTTCGTGGCGGCGATGCTGGCCGGCATGGGACTGTACGAGCTGATCGAGCGCCGGCGCGAACTGGCGGCGCGGCAACACCTCACCACCGCCCGCCGCGCCTGATCATGGAAATCAGTCTGGCGCTGGGGCTGGCGGTCGGCATCATCCTGGCGCTGACCGGCGCCGGCGGCGGCATCCTGGCGGTGCCGCTCCTGGTGTTCGGCGCCGGACTCGGCATGGCCCAGGCCGGCCCGATCGGCCTGCTGGCGGTCGGCATGGCGGCGGCTCTGGGCGCGCTGCTCGGCCTGCGCGAACGCATCGTGCGCTACAAGGCGGCGCTGTTGGTGGCAGCGGCCGGCATGCTGCTCACGCCGGCCGGACTCTGGCTGGCGCAGCAGCTACCGAACCGGCCGCTGGCACTGCTGTTCGCCGCGGTGCTGTTGCTGGTGGCGCTGCGCATGTGGCGCCAGGCTGCGGCGGCCGGTACCGCAGCGCCGCGCACGCCACCGCCGTGCCGCCTGAATCCGGCGCACGGGCGCTTTCACTGGACCTGGCCCTGCGCGCGCGCACTGGCCGCCGGCGGCATGCTGACCGGCTTCCTGTCGGGCCTCTTGGGCGTAGGCGGCGGCTTCGTGATGGTGCCGGCGCTGCGCCGCTATACCGACCTGCCGATGCCGCAGGTGGTGGCGACTTCGCTGGCGGTGATCGCGCTGGTATCGTTCAGCGGCGTGGCCTCCAGCGCACTGGCCGGCACCCTGTACTGGCCGGTGGCGCTGCCGTTCGCCGGCGGCGCCCTGCTCGGCATGCTGGGCGGGCGCGCCGCCGGCAAACGGCTGGCCGGTCCGCAGTTGCAGATCGGGTTTGCGGCGGTGGCGGCACTGGTGGCGGTCGGGATGATGGTCAGTGCGCTGCGCTAGGCGGCGCGGCCCGGAGTCCGCCCAAGCCTGCGATAACGAACGTCAATTCAAAAACGGAGCATTTTTTACAGACGCCTGCCGCGCGAGGACGTCAGCGGCCGGCCGAAACGGGCAGGATCCGGCCGCCCGCCGGCGCGCCTTTCGACGTCATTGAATGGAGACCTCACCGATGAAACACGCTACTCTCCGGCTGACATTCGCCATCGCCGCACTTCTGCCGCTGATGGCCGGCGCGGCCGACGCCCACCGCCAGGCCGAAGTCGCCGAGCGCGGCAAGGACGTGATGCCGTTCCAGCTCCAGGCCACCGTCCATATCTTCACCAAGACCGCCGACGGCGGAACGCAACGCGTGGTGGCCAGGAATATCGCCGACGCCGGCCAGACCCAACTGGTGCGGCAGCATCTGCGGGAGATCCAGGCGCAGTTCCTGAAGGGCGATTTTTCCGGGCCGGCGCATATCCACGGCCAGGAGATGCCGGGCCTGGCGCAACTGCGCGCGGCCAAGCCGGGCCAAATCGCGATCGATTACCGCGAAGTCGAAGGCGGCGCCGAACTGGTGTTTGGCAGCGCCGACGGCCGGCTGGTGTCGGCCCTGCACCAATGGTTCGACGCCCAAGTCTCCGACCATGGGCGCGACGCCATGGCCGGCCATGGGCATTAGGAAAAAATAGCCCGGAGACCATCCGGGCTATTGGCAATCTCCACATACTCCGCTACATCATCCTCGATATCGCGCGTGGATAGGCGGTTTTTTACCTATACTCCAGCATGATGCAGCTCGGCCGCGTCCGTGGGCTCAGACCGCCGCCAGCGCCTGCTCCAGGTCGGCGATCAAGTCGTCGATGTGCTCGATGCCGATCGACAGCCGCAGCATGTCTTCCGAGACGCCGGCCTTGGCCAGTTCCGACGCATCCAGCTGGCGGTGCGTGGTCGAGGCCGGGTGCGTCGCCAGCGACTTGGTGTCGCCGATGTTGACCAGGCGCGTGAACAGCTGCAAGGCGTCGAGCACGCGGGCGCCGGCGGCGCGCGGGTCGGCATCGGCGCTCTTGACGCCGAACGACAGGATGCCGGAAGCGCGCCCGCCCATGTACTTCTGCACCAGCGCGTGGTCCGGGTGATCCGGCAGGCCGGCGTACTTGACCCACGCGACCTTGTTGTGACCCTGCAGGTACTTGGCCAGCGCCAGCGCGTTGTCGCAGATGCGGTCCATGCGCAGCGGCAGCGTGTCGATGCCCTGCAGAAACAGGAAGGCGTTCATCGGCGAGATCGCTGCACCCATGTTGCGCAGCGGCACCACGCGCGCGCGGCCGATGAAGGCGGCGGCGCCGAGCGCCTCGGTGTAGACCACGCCGTGATACGACACGTCCGGCTCGTTCAGGCGCTTGAAGCGTTCCTTGTGCTCGGCCCACGGGAACTTGCCGGAGTCGACTATGATGCCGCCGATGCTGTTGCCATGGCCGCCCATGTACTTGGTCAGCGCGTGTACCACGATGTCGGCGCCGTGCTCGAACGGCCGGCACAGGTAGGGACTCGGCACGGTGTTGTCGACGATCAGCGGCAGGCCGTGCGTGTGCGCGATCTCGGCCAGGCGGGCGATGTCGGTGACGTTGCCGAGCGGGTTGCCGATCGATTCGCAGAAGATCGCCTTGGTGCGGGCATCGATCAGCGGCGCGAAGCTGTCCGGCCGGCTGGAGTCGGCGAAGCGCACTTCGATGCCCTGCTGCGGGAAGGTGTGGGCGAACAGGTTGTAGGTGCCGCCGTACAGGGTGCCGGCCGAGACGATGTTGTCGCCGGCTTCGGCGATGGTCTGGATCGCCGCGGTGATCGCCGCCATGCCGGACGCCATCGCCAGCGCGGCGACGCCGCCTTCGAGCGCCGCCACCCGCTGTTCCAGCACGTTCTGGGTCGGATTCATGATGCGCGTGTAGATGTTGCCCGGCACCTTCAGGTCGAACAGGTCGGCGCCGTGCTGCGCATTGTCGAACGCGTAGGCCACGGTCTGGTAGATCGGCACCGCTACCGCCTTGGTGGTCGGTTCGGGCGTGTAGCCGGCGTGGACGGCGAGGGTTTCGAATTTCATTGGAAAAGCTCCTGGAGGTCGGGATGGGGGAAGACGGTGGCGGCCGGCGCGCGCCGCGCCCGCGCGCTAGAGTATCGGACGCAGCCGGCAGACCGCCGTTCGCGCCGATTATAGGATAAGCAAGGAAGCCCGATGTCCGCCGATACCACCGCCGTCAACAAGCTGATGGACAAGTTCGACCGCCACGACGAGGTCTGGCTGTTCGGCTACGGTTCGCTGATCTTCAAGGCCGATTTCCCGTTCCTCGCGCGCCGTCCGGCCTCCATCAGCGGCTGGGCGCGCCGCTTCTGGCAAGGTTCGCACGACCACCGCGGCACGCCGGCGGCGCCGGGCCGCGTGCTGACGCTGGTCGAGCAGGCCGATGCGGTCTGCGACGGCATGGCCTACCTGATCACGCCTCAGGTGTTCGGCCACCTCGATCACCGCGAAAAGAACGGCTACCTGCGCTTCGCCGCCGACATGCGCTTCGACGACGGCAGCCACACCGAGGGGCTGGTCTACATCGCCACCGCCGACAATGCCGCCTGGCTCGGCCCGGCGCCGGACGCCGCGATCGCGCGCCAGATCGCCGCCGCGCACGGCCCCAGCGGGCGCAACCGCGACTACCTGCTGCAGCTGGCGCAGGCGCTGCGCGCGCTCGGCAAGCACGATGCGCACGTGTTTGCGCTGGAGCGGCGGGTCAGGGAACTGTAGCGGCGGACGGCGCCTTTTGCTGCACGTCAAGCGGCGCCGGCGCGGCGCCGCACGGACGGCGGCAAATCCCGGTACATTGGAACCGGATTCGCGGCGCCGGCGCCCCGGCGCATTCGACAACAAGGAGGCATCGTGGACAAGGCATTGAACCTCGCGGCACGGCTCTTGATGGCGCAAATCTTCATCATTTCCGGTTTCGGCAAGATCACCGGCTACGCCGGCACGCTGGGCTATTTCGGCCAGATGGGCCTGCCGATGCCGGGCATCGTGCTGCCGCTGGTGATCCTGATCGAACTCGGTGGCGGCCTGGCGCTGCTGTTCGGCATCCAGACGCGCTGGGTGGCGGCGATCCTGGCGCTGTTTACGGTCGGCTCGGCGCTGATCGCGCACAGCGATTTTTCGCAACAGATGCAGCAGATCCAGTTCATGAAGAACCTGGCGATCACCGGCGGCCTGCTGCTGTTCGTGCGCCATGGGGCCGGCCTGCCGAGCGTGGACCGCGAAGCGTGACCATGCCATACCGGAAGAGCGCGGGGAGTATGCTCGAAAAATCCTCGCCGCACGTCCGGTATGGAGCTACATCATGAGGAGTATATGAGCCTTCGAAGCCACCATCCAATGACCGGAACAGGAGGACATCCGGCATGACGCCCCACGACGACAGCGGCCCGCTGGACACCGTGGTGGTGCCGCGCAGCCACGACCTCGGCGACAACTTCGAGGTGCGGCGCGCGCTGCCGTCGCGCCAGCGCCGCATGGTCGGACCGTTCGCCTTTCTCGACCAGATGGGGCCGCATGTGTTCGCCGCCGGGCGCGGGCTGGACGTGCGGCCGCATCCGCACATCGGGCTGGCGACGCTGACCTATCTGTTCGATGGCGAAATCCTGCACCGCGACAGCCTCGGCAGCGTGCAGCCGATCCGTCCAGGCGACGTCAACTGGATGACCGCCGGCAGCGGCATCGTCCACTCCGAGCGCACTGCGCCGCTGGTACGGCGGCCGCAATCGTCGCTGTTCGGGCTGCAATGCTGGGTGGCGCTGCCGCGCGCGCAGGAGGAATGCGCGCCCTCGTTCGATCATTTCGGCGCCGCCGACCTGCCGCAGCAGGAAGGCGACGGCGCCACGGCGCGCATCGTCGCCGGCAGCTTCTTCGGCCGCCGCTCGCCGGTGCCGGCCGCATCCGCGCTGTTCTTCGTCGACCTGCAGCTGCAGGCCGGCGCGCGCATCGGCATGCCGGCCGAGTATCCGGAACAGGCGATCTACGTGGTGGACGGCACGCTCGACCTCGGCAACGACGGCAGCTACGGCCCCGGCCAGCTGTTGGTGGTCAAGCCCGGCCGCGCGCTGACGCTGGCCGCCGGCGGCGGCGCGCCGGCGCGGCTAGTGCTGCTCGGCGGCGAACCGATGGACGGCGCGCGCTACCTATCGTGGAACTTCGTTTCCAGCTCGGCCGAGCGCATCGAGCAGGCCAAGGACGACTGGCGCGCGCAGCGCTTTGCTCGCGTGCCGGGCGAAAGCAGCTTCATCCCGCTGCCCGACCTGCCGGGATCGCCGGTGCGCTATCCGTAGAGCTGGCGCAGCGTCAGCGGGTCCGGCTCGCCGTTGAAATACTTGCGCAGGCATTCGACGAACACCGCATTGTCGTCGTCGGCGCCGGCTTCGACGAACAGCGTCATCGACGAGCGGAACTTCATGTCGTCCGGGTAGCCGAAAATCACCGCCGCCGCCCGCCCCTCGATGCGCGCCACCAGGTGGCTGCAGGCGCGCAGCCGCGGCCCCAGCAGCGGATGGTGCAGATAGGCGCGCGCCTCGTCCAGCGATGCCAGCGCGAACCGGCGCGCCATCAAGCTGCTGCCCAGCCCGGCGATCTGCGGAAAGATGAACCACATCCAGTGCGTGCGCTTGGCGCCGGCGCGCAACTCTTCGCACACGGTGTCGAACACCGCCTGCTGCGCGTCGATGAAGCGCTGCAGACGATACGGATCCTTCATCGCCCCCTCCATATACTCCCGCCACTCATGTCCTGAGCCGGGCTCGCCCAGGCCATAAACGGCAGATACTCCATTTCCTAGCGGCAATCTTCATCGCCGCGGAAGTGGTCTTGTCCTACATGCCGAGAGTCTGTCGTCCTATACGGCAAGCTCGGGCCAGTTGCTACGATGACTTCATGACGACGGCATGGCCGACGCCCCCATCAGCAATGGACGCGCAACGGCGGCCGACGTTCATCACCTTCCAGCGGCGCAGGCGCCGCGGATTCGAGAGAAAGGAAAGCACATGAACTGGGACATCATCGAAGGCAACTGGAAGCAATTCAAGGGCCGCGCCAAGGAACAGTGGGGCAAGCTGACCGACGACACGCTCGACGTCGTCGCCGGCAATCGCGACCAGCTGTCGGGCAAGGTGCAGGAAGCCTACGGCATCGGCAAGGACGAAGCCGAGCGCCAGCTCGACGCTTTCGCCGATCGCTGCCGCCGCGAACGCGTCTAGCCGCCGCGCCCATACCGACTCGAACCGACACTGAAAGGAACTGCCATGAAAAGAATGCTCACCGGAATCGCGCTATCCGCCATGACGCTGGCGCTGACGCCCGCCTTCGCCGCCGACCATGCCGGCAAGGATTCCTACGACGCCGCCAAGGCGCGCGCCGAAAGCGACTACAAGACGGCCAGCGCGCAATGCAATTCGATGGCCGGCAACGCCAAGGACGTCTGCGTGAAGGAAGCCAAGCTGCAGCGCACCCGCACCGAAGCCGAGGCGCGCGCGGCCTATGAAAACACGCCGAAGGCGCGCAGCAAGGCGGCGCGCGACATCGCCGACGCCGAGTATGAAGTGGCCAAGGAAAAATGCGACGACCAGGCCGGCAACGCCAAGGACGTCTGCGTGAAGGAAGCCAAGGCGGCCAAGGAAAAGGCGGTCGCCAACGCCAAGGCGCAGGAAAAGACCGGCGAAGCGCGCGCCGATGCCGCCGACGCCAAGGCCGACGCCAACTACAAGGTGGCGCGCGAGAAGTGTGACAGCCTGGCCGGCGACGCCAAGGACAACTGCGTGGCGACGGCCAAGCAGCGGTACGGCAAGTAGATCCGCGCACCAGCGTCCTCCGCGCGCACGGCAGCGACCGGCGCGCGCTTTCCCGCCAGCGGCGGAGCCATTCGATACAAGGAGATCAACATGACGTCAATTCACATCCTGACCATGAAGGGCGCGGCGATCGTCGCCACCGTGTTCGCCGCACTGGCGCTGTCGGCCTGCTCCGGCATGACGCGGCAAGACCAGAACACCGCCGTCGGCGCCGGCCTCGGTGCGGTCGGCGGCGCCGTGCTGACC
>JBAUJK010000084.1:0-11169 GCA_049683695.1 Burkholderiaceae bacterium | reverse complement strand
TGGCGGCGCCGAGCAGCGCGCGGCTGCGTGAAATCCAATGGCAGATGACACGGGCGGCGGCCGACGCTCACCCGGTATTCGATTTCGGGCGGCTGCGGCTGCACCGCGTCGGCGGCCGGCTGGAATTGCGGCCGGCACTGGCGGCCGTCGCGCCGGAGACGGTCGTGCTGGTCTGGCGCGGCGAGGCGGCGATCGACGTGCCGCAATGGGGCGGCCGGCTGCTGTTCCAGCCGGTGCCGGGCCTCGGACTGGCGCCGGAACGCCTGCGCGCGGGGCCGCTGGAACTGCGCGTCCGCGCCGGCGCCGAGCGCTTCAAGCCGGCGCCGAACCGGCCATCGAAAAGCCTGAAGCAGGTTTTCCAGGAAAACGACATTCCGCCCTGGCAGCGGGCGCGGCTACCGCTCGTCTACCTGGAGCAGCGGCTGGTGTTCGTCGGCGGCATCGGAATGGACGCGCGCGCCGCCGAAGCCAGCCCCGGGATCGTGCTGCACTGGCAGATGACGCCCGCACCGGAGTAGCCTGTTGCGCATAGCAGGGGAGTATGGTTAAAAAATGTCCCACGCCGGGCGCTATCTCTGCGGATTTAAAAATACACCATGGTGTATTACGAAGCGGCCGTAACCATAGGTAACGGGGCCTACGCCCGCTAGCGGCTGGAGCGCCGCTTGGCCGCTGCGCCTGCCCGCGCCGGTCCTTGTCTTTCCGCGCTGCACAATGTACAGTCAAGGGCTGTTTTCTTCCGGCCTTCCTCTTCAATTTCTCTCCAAAATGGCTTTATTCGTTCACAAGTACGGCGGCACGTCGATGGGCTCGACCGAGCGCATCAAGAATGTCGCCCAGCGTGTCGCCAAATGGCATGGCGCCGGCCACCAGGTCATCGTCGTGCCTTCCGCGATGTCCGGCGAAACCAACCGCCTGCTCGGCCTGGCCAGGGAAATCGCGCCGCACCCGAGTCCGCGCGAGCTCGACATGCTGGCCGCGACCGGCGAGCAGGTGTCGGTGGCATTACTGGCGATGGCGCTGCACGCGCTTGGCAAGGAAGCGGTGTCGTATGCCGGCTGGCAGGTGCCGGTCCTGACCGATTCCGCCCACACCAAGGCGCGCATCCGCTCGATCGAGGACAGCAAGGTGCGGCGCGACCTGGATGCCGGCAAGATCGTCATCATTACCGGCTTCCAGGGCATCGACGAGAACGGCAACATCACGACGCTGGGCCGCGGCGGTTCCGACACTTCGGCGGTAGCGGTGGCAGCGGCGATGAAGGCGCAGGAATGCCTGATCTACACCGACGTCGACGGCGTCTACACCACCGACCCGCGCGTGGTGCCGGAAGCGCGGCGCCTGAATACCGTCACCTTCGAGGAAATGCTGGAAATGGCGTCGCTCGGCTCGAAGGTGCTGCAGATTCGCTCGGTCGAATTCGCCGGCAACTTCCACATGCCGACACGCGTCCTGTCGTCGCTGACCGATCCCCTGATTCCGCTGGAGGAAGAAGCCCGCTCCGGCACCCTGATTTCGTTTGAGGAAGATAGCAAGATGGAACAAGCCACAATCACCGGCATCGCCTTCAGCCGCGACGAAGCCAAGATCACCGTCATGGGCGTGCCCGACCGCCCCGGCATCGCCTACCAGATCCTCGGGCCGGTGGCGCTGGCCAACATCGAAGTCGACATGATCATCCAGAACCAGTCGGTCGAGGGCAAGACCGACTTCACCTTCACCGTGCCGCGCGTCGACTACGCGCGCGCGCTGGAAACGCTGGACGCCAGCGTCAAGAGCCACATCGGCGCCGCCCATATTACCGGCGACAACAAGGTTTCCAAGGTGTCGGTGGTCGGCGTCGGCATGCGCAGCCATGTCGGCATCGCGTCGCAGATGTTCCGCACGCTGTCCGAAGAGGGCATCAACATCCAGATGATTTCGACCTCCGAAATCAAGATCTCGGTCCTGATCGACGAGAAGTACATGGAACTGGCGGTGCGCGCGCTGCACAAGGCGTTCGGCCTCGAAAGCGCCTGAACACGCGGGCCGGCTAAGGTTTCGTTGACCAATCCGGCCTGAAAAGCTATCATGCGAAGCCCTGTCGCGGCAGCATCGCGACGGCGGCGTGGAGACGTGGCCGAGAGGTCGAAGGCACTTCCCTGCTAAGGAAGCATATGGGCTTAAACCTGTATCGAGGGTTCGAATCCCTCCGTCTCCGCCAAGCATTCGTTTTGAAAATCAACGCCCTGCGGGGCGTTTTTTTTCGACCGGCGCTTTCCTTCTTTGCGCCATTCGCCGAAGGAGCGCGATTCGCCAGCCGCCGGCCGTGTCGATTCGGCATCCCGCCACGCTGGTTTAGCAGGGTGTATTCCCGCGCGGCCGGATAGTTCTCCCTGGAATCCCTTGTAGAATCGCCTCGTGCAAGAGATTCGTCGATGCGCGATAAAAGTTGCCGAAACGCCCGCTGTTGCGATGCCGGCGGAAGCGCCGGTACGAATCGGAATCGGAGGAGCCGATGCCCGCAGGTACGTTGACAGACCGCCAATCGCGCCGCCAATGCCGGCCGGATCGCCGGATGGCGGCGGCGCCGGAACTTCCTCTGTTTCCTCTGTTGCGCGGCTGATCGTCTAGCATGCGCTGCGCGATCCTGGGTTTCGCTGCGGGTGTCTTCTGGCTGCAGAACCAGGCTGAACTACCTTCTTTCCCGGCAATCGCGCTGATCATGTTCGGCGCGTTCCTGATCGCGCTGTCGCTTCGTTTTGCGCGCGGCGCGGCCTTCAAAATCCCATTGCTGATTGCTTGCGGCGCCGCGTTCGGATTCGCCTGGGCCGCACTGCTCGCGCAGCATGCCTTGTCGGAACAGCTGCCGGCAGCCTGGGAGGGGCGCGACGTTACCGTCATCGGTACCATCGACAGCCTACCGCAGCGCTCGGAGCAGGGCGTGCGCTTCAATTTCGCGGTCGAACGGGTGCTGCCGCAGGGCGGCGCGGCACCGACGCTGCCGTCGCGGCTGGCGCTAGCCTGGTATTCCGGCTTCGCGGGCGATGCCGAACGCGTCGAACGCATGGTCGAACCGGGCGAACGCTGGCAATTGACGGTACGCCTGCAGCGGCCACACGGCAACGCCAATCCTTACGGCTTCGACTACGAGGCGTGGCTGCTGGAGCAGGGCCTGCGCGCCACCGGCTACGTGCGGCCGGAGCGCGACGGCATGCCGCCCAACCGGTGGCTGGATGCCTTCGTCTGGAGCATTGGCAACGCGGTCGAAGCATACCGCGGCTACTTGCGCCAGCGCATCCTGTCGGCCTTGCCGGAGCGGAAATACGCGGGCGTGATCGTGGCCCTCGTGGTTGGCGATCAGCGCGCGGTCAGTCAGTCTGACTGGCAAGTGTTCAACCGCACCGGCGTCAGTCATTTGATTTCGATTTCCGGGCTGCACATCACGATGGTGGCGGGCCTGTTCGCATCGCTGGTGTTCTGGCTGTGGCGCCATTCCTTTTTCACTGGCGCGCAATTGCCGCTGCGGCTGCCGGCGCAGAAGGCGGCGGCGCTGGCGGGCGCCGCCGCGGCCTTGCTGTACGTGCTGCTGGCCGGTTTCGGCGTGCCGGCGCAGCGCACGCTGTACATGCTGTCGGTGGTAGCGGTGGCGCTGTGGACCGGGCGCATCACCAGCGTATCGCACGTGCTGTGCCTGGCGCTGGCGATCGTGCTGCTGCTCGATCCGTGGGCGGTGCTGTGGCCGGGATTCTGGCTGTCGTTCGGCGCGGTCGCGACCATCCTGTATGTCTCGGTCGGCCGCATGACGATTGCCGCTGCTGCCGGCGCGCCGTGGCACCGGTGGCGCGCGGTACTGGCAGTCGCCGCCCGTACCCAGTATGCGATCACGCTCGGCCTGGTGCCGTTGACGGTATTGCTGTTCTCGCAGGTGTCGCTGGTAGGACCGCTGGCGAATGCGCTGGCGATTCCGCTGGTCAGCCTGCTGGTGACGCCGCTGGCACTGGTCGGCTGCATCCTGCCGCTACCGCTGGCGGCGTGGGTGCTGGGCGCGGCGCATGCGCTGGTCGCGTGGCTGGCGGCGGTGCTCGGCTGGCTGGACGGTTTGCCGCTGGCAGTGTGGTCGGCGCCGATGCCGACACCGTGGATCTTTCTGCTGGCGGCTGCCGGCACCATCTGGCTGCTGGCGCCGCGCGGCTGGCCGGCACGCTGGCTCGGAACCTTCTGCTGGCTACCGCTGCTGCTGAACGTGCCGACGCATCCGGCGCCCGGGCAGATGCACGTCACCGCCTTCGACGTCGGCCAGGGCATGGCTGTGCTTCTGGAAACCGAGCGGCACCGGCTGCTGTACGACACCGGGCCGCTGTATTCGGCGAACGCCAATGCCGGCAACCGGGTGATATTGCCCTACCTGAAGGCGCGCGGCATCCGCGCGCTGGATGCGATGGTGGTCAGCCACAACGACAGCGACCATTCCGGCGGCGCGCTGGCGATCCTGGGCGAAATCGATGTCGGCTGGGTCGCTTCGTCGCTGGCGCTGGACAGCGCGCTGGCACGCGCCGCGCCCGCGCACCGCCGCTGCCAGGCAGGGCAGCGCTGGGAATGGGATGGCGTGCGCTTCGACATGCTGCATCCGCAGGCTGGCGATTACGACAACGGCAAGGCCAAGCCGAACGCGCTCGGCTGCACGCTGAAAATCACGCTGGGCGCGCAGGCGCTGCTGCTGCCGGCCGACATCGGTACGCCGCAGGAAGCGCGGCTGCTGGCCGCCGATGCCGAGGCGCTGCGTGCCGACGTGCTGCTGGTACCGCATCACGGCAGCGGCACCTCGTCCAGCGAAGCGTTCCTGCGGGCGGTGCAGCCGCAGCTGGCGCTGTTCCAGCTCGGTTATCGCAACCGCTACGGCCATCCGAAGCCGGAAGTGTTCGAGCGCTACGGCGAGCTCGGCATCCGCCGGCTGCGCAGCGACGAGGCCGGCGCAATCACATTACAATTCGACTCGTCCCTGCAATTTTCCGAATATCGACGCGAGCATGCCCGCTACTGGCATGGGCGCTGACGACGCCGACCATGACGCCGCCGATCCTCCATTTCGTCCACGCCAACAGTTTTCCCGCCGGTACCTACCGTGTTTTCTTCGATCATCTGCGTCGCCACTACGACGTGCGCGCCTTGCCGATGCATGCGCACGATCCGCGCTATCCGGTGCGCGATGGCTGGCACGAGCTGATGCAGGAATTGATCGCCGAGCTGGAGGCGAATTACGACCAGCCGGTGATCCTGGTGGGCCATTCGTTCGGCGGCATGCTGAACCTGATGACAGCGGCTGTAAGGCCCGATCTGGCGCGCTGCGTGGTGCTGCTCGATTCGCCGGTGGTGGCTGGCTGGCGCGCGGCGCTGCTGCGTATTGCCAAGCCGTTCGGCATCGACAAGAAATTCTCGCCGGCGCAGTTTTCCGAGAAGCGCCGCAACATCTGGCCCGATGCCGAGGCTGCTTACCGCCACTACGCGGCCAAACCGATGTTTGCGGTCTGGCCGCCCGAGGTGCTGCGCGACTACGTCGAATCCGGCCTGCAGCCGCATCCGCAGGGCGTGACGCTGCGCTTCACCCGCGAAACCGAGACCGCGGTCTACCGCAGCCTGCCGCATCACATCGGCACGCTGGTGCGGCGCGGCGTGCAGGTGCCGGTCGGCTTCATCGGCGGCTGCGATTCGGTCGAATGCCGGCAGGCCGGACTGTCCGCCACCCGGCGCCTGGTGGGCCGCCATTTCGATCTGCTGCCCGGCGGCCACCTGTTCCCGATGGAGTCGCCGGCGGCAGCGGCGCAAGCGGTGCATCGGATGATCCACTCCCTGCTGCCTTCCTGACCATGCCCATTTCGCCGAAGCGTCATCCGGTTTCGATCCTATTGGCCGCCTGCCTCCTTGCGCCGCTGGCGGCGCAGGCCGACGCTCCAGCCTCGCGGTGGCAGGAATTCCAGAATGCGCGCCAGCATGGCCGCAGCAGCCACATGCTGGAGATCGACAACGACAGCCTGCTGTTCCGCAAGCGCGACGGCTTCTATACCAGCGGCGTGCGCTACACCTGGCAGACCGCGCTGCGCGACAGCCAGCGCGTCGACAGCTTCGGCTGGCGCATCGGCCAGGATATCTACACCGCGTCCGACATCAATCTGGCGCCGGCGGAAATTTCGCCGAACGACCATCCGTATGCCGGCTGGCTGTACGGCGGCGTGTTTCGCGCCACCCATACCGCCGACGGCGGTCACCTGCGCTACGGACTCGATCTGGGATGCCTCGGCCCCTGTGCCGGTGGCCGGTGGGCGCAGGAACGCCTGCACAGCATCATCGACCAGCCGCCGCCGCGGGGCTGGAGCAGCCAACTGCGCAACGAATTCGGTGCCGTGCTGTACGCCGACTATGCGCCGCGCCGCTGGCAGCTGGCTTCCTGGGCCGACGCCACGCCGAACCTGCATGCGCGCTTCGGCAACATTTTCACCGATGCCGGCGCCGGCCTGCTGCTGCGCGCCGGCCGCCTGAACCTGCTGCCGGACGAGGCGACGCTGCATGGCTTCGCGCGGCTCGATGCGCGCGCGGTCGGCTATAACGCGACCCTGCAGGGAGGCTATTTTTCCGGCGGGAACCCGCATACCGTGGCGCCGAAGCGGCTGGTCGGGCAGGCCGAGATCGGCATCGCCTGGAGCCAGGGTCCGTTCGCCGTGGCAGCATCGATCGTGCGTCGCAGCAGCGAAATCCGCGACCTGTCGAATGCGGTCGGCGCCGAGAATTTCGCCCGCCTGATGTTCTCGTATACGCCGCGCTGAAACCGGCGGCGGGCGCGCCGCGCGGACGCAAAAGGCGCCCCTCCGGCTGGCCGGGACATGGGGGCCTTGAGTTATAATTCGTATTTCCCGCAAGTGCCGTTCGGCACCAATCGCAATGATCAAGTTTGTATTCGTCACTGGCGGCGTGGTCTCTTCCCTGGGCAAGGGAATTGCCGCCGCCTCCCTCGCTGCGATCCTTGAATCGCGCGGTCTGAAAGTCACCCTCCTCAAGCTCGACCCCTACATCAATGTCGATCCCGGCACGATGAGCCCGTTCCAGCACGGTGAAGTGTTCGTCACCGACGACGGCGCCGAGACCGACCTCGATCTTGGGCACTACGAGCGCTTCATCAGCGCGCGGATGAAGAAGAGCAACAACTTCACCACCGGACAGATCTACGAGTCGGTGATCCGCAAGGAACGCAGGGGGGAGTATCTGGGCAAGACGGTCCAGGTGATTCCGCATATCACCAATGAGATCCAGGAGTATATCTATCGCGGCGCGCAGGGCCACGATGTCGCGATCGTCGAGATCGGCGGCACCGTCGGCGACATCGAATCGCTGCCGTTCCTGGAAGCCGCGCGCCAGCTGTCCCTGCGCGCCGGCCGCAACAATACCGCCTTCGTCCACCTGACGTTGGTGCCGTACATCGCCACCGCCGGCGAACTGAAGACCAAGCCGACCCAGCACAGCGTGCAGAAGCTGCGCGAGATCGGCATTTCGCCGGACGCGCTGCTGTGCCGCGCCGACCGCCGCATTCCGGACGACGAGCGCGCCAAGATTTCGCTGTTTTCCAACGTCCAGGAAGATGCAGTGATTTCGGTGTGGGACGTCGATACCATCTACAAGATCCCGCAGATGCTGCACGACCAGGGGCTGGACGCGATCGTCTGCGACAAGCTCGGCATCACGCCGAAGCCGGCCGACCTGTCGATGTGGACCAAGCTGGTGCATTCGCTCGAACATCCGAAGGCCGAGATCACCATCGGCATGGTCGGCAAGTACGTCGACCTGACCGAGTCCTACAAGTCGCTGACCGAGGCGCTGCGCCACGCCGGTATCCACACCGAAGCGCGCGTCAATATCGCATACATCGATTCGGAGGAGCTGGAGGCGGGCGGCGTCGCGCCGCTGGCCAAGTACGACGCGATCCTGGTACCGGGCGGCTTCGGCAAGCGCGGCGTCGAGGGCAAGATCGCCGCTGCCCGTTTCGCCCGCGAGAACGGCATTCCGTACCTCGGCATCTGCCTCGGCATGCAGGTGGCGCTGATCGAATACGCGCGCAACGTCGCCGGCCTGACCAAGGCCAATTCGACCGAATTCGACGAAGACACCGAACAACCGGTAGTAGCGCTGATCACCGAGTGGCAGAACCATGACGGCAAGGTCGAGCGGCGCGATGCCAATTCCGACCTCGGCGGCACCATGCGCCTGGGCGCCCAGACCTGCGCCGTCAAGCCCGGCACGCTGGCGGCGGAAATCTACGGCAGCACCGTCACCGAGCGCCACCGCCATCGCTACGAGGCGAACAACCACTATCTGCCGCGCATCGAGGAAGCCGGGTTGGTCGTGTCGGCGCGCACGCCGACCGAAAACCTGTGCGAAATCATGGAGTTGCCGCAGAGCGGCGCGCACGCGCATCCGTGGTATCTCGGCGTGCAATACCACCCGGAATTCAAGTCGACGCCGCGCGACGGCCATCCGCTGTTCATTTCCTTCATCAAGGCGGCGCTGGCGCACAAGGAAGCGCTGGCGGCAAAGGAACTGGCATGAAACTGTGCGGCTTCTATGCCGGTCTCGAGCGGCCGCTGTTCCTGATCGCAGGGCCGTGCGTGATCGAGTCGCGCCAGATGGCGCTCGATACCGCCGGACGCCTGCGCGAAATCACCGCCCGGCTCGGCATTCCGTTCATCTACAAGTCATCGTTCGACAAGGCCAACCGCTCGTCCGGCGCGTCGTTCCGCGGGCTCGGCATGGAGCAGGGCCTGGATATCCTGGCCGAGGTCAAGAAGCAGATTGGCGTGCCGGTACTGACCGACATTCACGAAATCGACGAAGTGGCGCCGGTGGCGGCAGTGGTCGACGTGCTGCAGACCCCGGCCTTCCTGTGCCGCCAGACCGATTTCATCCGCGCCTGCGCGCAGTCCGGCAAGCCGGTCAACATCAAGAAAGGCCAGTTCCTGGCGCCGCACGACATGACCAATGTGGTCGACAAGGCGCGCGCGGCGGCTCAGGAAGCGGGCCTGGCGACCGACAACTTCATGGTGTGCGAGCGCGGCGCCTCGTTCGGCTACAACAACCTGGTGTCCGACATGCGCTCGCTGGCGATCATGCGCGAGACCGGCTGCCCGGTGGTGTTCGACGCCACTCATTCGGTGCAGCTGCCGGGCGGGCAGGGCACTTCGTCCGGCGGCCAGCGCGAGTTCGTGCCGGTGCTGGCGCGCGCCGCGGTCGCGGTCGGCATCGCCGGCATCTTCATGGAAACCCACCCGGACCCGGCGCACGCCAAGTCGGACGGTCCGAACGCGGTGCCGCTGGCACGCATGGAAGAATTGCTGGCGACGCTGCTGACGCTGGACCGTGCGGTCAAGCAGACGGCGTTTCTGGAAAACGATTTTTGATAGATTTGACAGCGCCCGTCGTCGCGATGGTCGCGGCGGGCGCCACAGGATACAAGCGGTGCGCATGCACCCAGCCGATTTCTGATTTTTGACTTGGGAGATTTACATGAGTGCCATCGTTGACATCATCGGCCGCGAAGTGATCGATTCGCGCGGCAATCCGACCGTCGAATGCGACGTGCTGCTGGAATCCGGCACCATGGGCCGTGCCGCGGTGCCGTCTGGTGCCTCGACCGGCTCGCGCGAAGCGATCGAGCTGCGCGACGGCGACAAGAGCCGCTATTTCGGCAAGGGCGTGCTGAAGGCCTGCGAGCACATCAACACCGAAATCTCGGAAGCGATCATGGGCCTGGATGCCAACGAACAGGCCTTCCTCGACCGCACGCTGATCGACCTCGACGGCACCGACAACAAATCGCGCCTCGGTGCAAACGCCACGCTGGCGGTGTCGATGGCGGTGGCGAAAGCGGCTGCCGAGGAATCCGGCCTGCCGCTGTACCGCTACTTTGGCGGATCCGGTGCGATGCAGATGCCGGTGCCGATGATGAACGTGATCAACGGCGGTGCGCACGCCGACAACAACCTCGACCTGCAGGAATTCATGATCATCCCGGTCGGCGCGCCCAGCTTCCGCGAAGCGATCCGCTATGGCGCCGAGGTATTCCATACCTTGAAGAAGATCCTGCACGACAAGGGCCTGACCACGGCGGTCGGCGACGAAGGCGGCTTCGCGCCATCGGTGGGCAATCACGAGGAAGCGATCAAGCTGATCCTGCAGGCGATCGAACAGGCCGGCTACGAGCCGGGCACGCAGGTCGCGCTCGGTCTCGACTGCGCCGCTTCCGAGTTCTACAAGGACGGCAAATACCATCTGGCCGGCGAAGGGCTGTCGCTGTCGTCCGCCGACTTCACCAACCTGCTGGCGACCTGGTGCGACAAGTACCCGATCCTGTCGATCGAGGACGGCATGGCCGAGAACGACTGGGAGGGCTGGGCCACGCTGACCAATGTGCTGGGCAAGAAGATCCAGCTGGTCGGCGACGACCTGTTCGTCACCAACACCAAGATCCTGCGCGAGGGTATCCAGAAGAACATCGCCAATTCGATCCTGATCAAGATCAACCAGATCGGCACCCTGACCGAAACCTTTGCCGCCATCGAGATGGCCAAGCGCGCCGGCTACACCGCGGTGATTTCGCACCGTTCCGGCGAAACCGAGGACTCGACCATCGCCGACATCGCGGTCGGCACCAATGCGCTGCAGATCAAGACCGGTTCGATGTCGCGCTCGGACCGCATGGCGAAATACAACCAGCTGCTGCGCATCGAGGAAGACCTGGGCGACATCGCCAGCTATCCTGGCCGCAACGCCTTCTACAATCTGAAGTAGACCGCGCGCCCGCGCCCGCCGCTTCCTGGAGAGCTCCGATGCGCCTGATCGTCCTGTGCCTGGCCGGTCTGCTGCTGCTGATCCAGTATCCGCTGTGGCTGGGCAAGGGCGGCTGGCTGCGGGTGTGGGACATGGAGCAGCAGGTCGCGGTGGCCAAGAAACGGATCGACGCACTGAAGGCGCGCAACGCCAAGCTTGCGTCCGAAGTGCAGGACCTGAAGGACGGTACCGGCGCGGTCGAGGAGCGCGCCCGCTACGAACTCGGCATGATCCGCCAGGACGAAATCTTCGTCCGTGTCCTGCCGCCGGCCGAGGCGCCGGCAGCCGCTGCGGCTCCTGCGGCCGCTGCCCCCGCGG
>JBAUJK010000083.1:0-15522 GCA_049683695.1 Burkholderiaceae bacterium | reverse complement strand
TGGGTCGGCGCGCCGGCCAGCAGTGCGTCGATCTCGCCGCGCCACCAGGTCAGCTTGGCGGCCGCCACGGCGACGTCACTGCATTCGTCGACGACGTCGTCGACTTCGCGGCAAAAGGCGTACAGCGCGGTGATCGCGCGCCGCCGTTCCGGCGGCAGGAACAGGAAGCTGTAGTAAAAGCTGGACCCGCTTTGCGCGGCTTTTTGCTGGCAGTAGTCGTCGGGGGACATGGACGGTGGATGCGGATGACGGCGGGATGAGTGAAACGGCGACGGCGCGGTGGCGGCGGGCGAAGCCGCTATGCTAGCCGACTGCGGGCGGCGCGACAAACCGGCATTGCCAAACCGGCCTGGCCGGGTTTCCTCATAAAGAATGGAATGGGGAGTATAGGTAAAAATAGTGCCATTCCCGCAGGCATGGCATGCCGGTTGAAAAATGCTCTATGGAGTATCCGGTACGGCTCAATCCGCATCGCCGCGCATCACCAGCGCCCGCGCCAGCATCGCCGGCCAGTCGCCGGCGCCGATGCGCGGCCGCCGCCGGAAGACATCGTAGCCGGCAGCCTCGATCCGCCTCAGGATGTGCAACCCGCCCTGGACCACCAGCCGCAGTTCCCAGCCGATCCGCCCCGGCAGCCGGCATGCCAGCGGCGCGCCGGACTGCATCAGCGCACGCGCCCGTTCGACCTCGAATGCCAGCAGCGCGCGCCAGTCCGCATCGACCGTGCCGCGCGCGATCGTTTCCTCGGTAACGCCGAAGCGCGCCAGGTCGGCCAGCGGCAGATAGACCCGGCCCTTGTCCCAGTCGAGCGCGACGTCCTGCCAGAAATTGATCAGCTGCAGCGCGGTGCAGATGGCGTCGGCGTCGCGCCGGTTGCGCGCGTCGTCGGCGCCGTACAGGTGCAGCATCAGACGCCCGACCGGGTTGGCCGAGCGCCGGCAATAGTCGAGCAGCGCGTCGAAATCCGGGTAGCGGGTGGTCGTCACATCCTGCCGGAAGGCCGACAGCAGGTCTTGCAGCGGCTGCAGCGGCAGGGCGTAGCCGCGCACCACCGCTGCCAGCGGCGCGAACACCGGGCCGTGCACCGGTTCGCCGCGCTCGATCGTCGCCAGCGCCGCCTCGAAGCCGTCCAGCGCCGCCAGCCGCTGCGCCGGCGTGGCGTCGCCTTCGTCGGCAATATCGTCGGCCTGGCGGGCGAACGCATAAATCGCCTGCACCGCCGGCCGCAGCCGCGCCGGCAGCAATACGGAAGCCACGGGGAAGTTTTCGTAATGGTCGATTGGCATGCGGAAAAGGAAGGAACTCCGGGATGGCAAAAAGCCGTATCCAAATGACATCGGGCTGCTTATAATTTCTGACCTTTTGGTCAGTAATTGTCCGGGGCCGTTTCATCCCGGCCGCTGCGCGCTGGCGGCGACCGGCCCGCCGGCCCGATTTCACGCCGAATAGTAAAGGAAAAACCGTGGCATTCCCGCTCCTTCCGCATCCGCGTTTCCGTTCGCGCCCCGACGCCCGCCTGGCGGCCGGCCTGTGCCTGGCCCTGCTGCTGGCGGCCTGCTCGAAGCCGGTGCCGAAAACCGAGGACGTGCGCCCGGTGCGCACGATGGTGGTAGCGGCCGACGCGGCGACGGTGCTGGCGGAATTCGCCGGCGAGGTGCGGCCGCGCTACGAATCGCGGCTGGGCTTCCGGGTCGGCGGCAAGATCGTCGAGCGCGCGGTCGAGGTCGGCTCGCGCGTGCAGCGCGGGCAGGTGCTGATGCGGCTCGATCCGCAGGATCTGCGACTGGCGCAATCGCAGACCGGCGCCGCGCTGGCCGCCGCGCAAAGCAACCGCGACCTGGCGCTGGCCGAGCGGCAGCGCTACCGCGAATTGCGGACACAGAATTTCGTCAGCCAGGCGCTGCTGGATGCCAAGGAAACCAGCTACCAGGCGGCCGAAGCCAGCCTGCAGCAAGCAGCCGCCGCCCACAGCAACCAGCGCAACCAGACCGGCTATGCGACGCTGGCGGCTGACGTCGACGGCGTCGTCACCGCCATCGACGCCGAAGCCGGGCAGGTGGTCGCCGCCGGCACGCCGGTGGTGCGGGTGGCGCAACTGCAAGAGCGCGAAATCCTGATCGCCGTGCCGGAAGACCGGGTCGACGCGCTGCGGCAGATCGGCGACATCCGGGTCCGGCTGTGGGCCGATCCGTCGCAGAGCATTCCCGGCACGCTGCGCGAGGTGGCCCCGGCGGCCGATCCGGCAACCCGCACCTACGCGATGAAGATCGCGCTGCCGCAGGCGCCGGCATCGGTGCGGCTCGGCATGACCGGCTACGTCACCTTCGTCGCCAACACGCCCGAGCGTCGGGTGCGGCTGCCGTTGACCGCGCTGCTGCGTGACGGCGACCGCAGCGCGGTCTGGGTCGTCGAGGACGGCGCCGTGCGGCTGGCGCCGGTGCAAGTGGCCGGCCCGAGCGGCAACGACGTGCTGCTGGCGGGCGGCGTTGCACCCGGGCAACACGTGGTCACCGCCGGTGCCCATCTGCTGAAGGCAGGGCAGAAGGTCAAGCTGCTGGACGGCGACACCAATGATGCCGGAGCGGCCCGATGAAAGGCGGCTTCAACCTGTCGCGCTGGGCGCTGCAGCACATGCCGCTGACGCGCTACCTGATCGTGGCGCTCCTGATCGGCGGTGTGCTCAGCTACGGACGGCTAGGCCAGGACGAAGACCCGCCGTTCACGTTCCGGGCGATGGTGGTGAGCGCCGCGTGGCCGGGCGCGACGGCGTTGCAGATGGCCGACCAGGTCACCGACAAGCTGGAAAAGAAGCTGCAGGAAACCCCGCACATCGACAAGATCCGCAGCTATTCGAAGCCGGGCGAAACCCTGATCATCCTGCAACTGCAGGAATCGACGCCGCCGAAGGACGTGCCGAACGCCTGGTACCAGGTGCGCAAGAAGATCGGCGACATCCGCGCGACGCTGCCGCCGGGCGTGCAGGGACCGTTCTTCAACGACGAGTTCGGCGATACCTACGGCTCGATCTTCGCGCTGTCGGGCGACGGCTTCAGCTACGCCGAACTGAAGGACTACGCCGACCTGGTGCGCCAGCAGCTGCTGGCGGTGCCGTCGGTGGCCAAGGTCGAACTGTTCGGCGTGCAGGATGAAAAGATCTACATCGAGTTCTCGCACAAGAAGTTCGCCCAGCTGGGCATCCCGTTCGACGCGGTGGTCAACCAGATCAATACCCAGAACGCGGTCGAGGCGACCGGCATCCTGGTGACGCCGAGCGACAATCTGCAGGTGCGCGTGTCCGGCGCCCCGCAGGCGGTCGCCGACCTGGAAAACCTGCAGCTGCGCGCCGGCGGCACTACCTTCCGCCTCGGCGATTTCGCCACCGTCAGCCATGGCTACCGCGATCCGCCGCGCGACAAGATGCGCTTCAACGGCAGGGAGGTGATCGGGCTCGGGGTGTCGATGGAGAAGGGCGGCAACATCATCGACCTCGGCCGCGACCTGGAGCAGGCGACGGCCGCGCTCACCGCCAAGCTGCCGGTCGGCCTGCAGCTGGAACGGGTGTCGGACCAGCCGAAGGTGGTCGCCTCGTCGGTCAACGAATTCATCCATACGCTGATCGAGGCGGTGCTGATCGTGCTGGCGGTCAGTTTCGTCGCCCTTGGGCTGCACACGCGGCCGTTGCGGATCGACGTCTGGCCCGGCATGGTGGTGGCGCTGACGATCCCGCTGGTGCTGGCGGTGACCTTCCTGTTCATGCGGCTGTTCGACATCGATCTGCACAAGATTTCGCTCGGCGCCCTGATCATCGCGCTCGGCCTGCTGGTCGACGACGCCATCATCGCGGTCGAGATGATGGTGCGCAAGATGGAGGAAGGGCTGTCGCGCCTTGATGCTGCCACCTTCGCCTATACCTCGACCGCGATACCGATGCTGACCGGCACGCTGATCACCGCTGCCGGCTTCCTGCCGATCGGGCTGGCGAAGTCGATGGCCGGCGAATATACCTTCACGATGTTTTCGGTGAATGCACTGGCGCTGCTGATCTCGTGGTTCGCCGCGGTGCTGTTTACCCCCTATATCGGCTTCCTGCTGCTGAAGACGCGGCCGAAGGCGGGGGCCGACGGCCACCATGAACTGTTCAACACGCCGTTCTATTCGCGCTTCCGGCGCCTGGTCCATTGGTGCGTCGAATGGCGCAAGACCACCATCGCGCTGACGATGCTGGCATTCGCGCTCGGCGCATTCGGCTTTCGCTTCATCGAACAGCAGTTCTTCCCGGATTCAAGCCGGCTGGAGCTGATGGTCGAACTGTGGCTGCCGGAAGGCTCGTCCTTCGCCGCTACCGAGGAACAAGCGAAAAAATTCGAGGATTTCGTGCGCCGGCAGGAGGGCGTGGCCAGCGTCACCAGCTACGTCGGGACCGGTAGCCCGCGCTTCTATCTGCCGCTGGACCAGATCTTCCCGCAGACCAACGTGGCGCAGATCGTGGTGCTGCCGGCCGATTCGCAGGCACGCGAACGGCTGCGGCTGAAGATTGTCGAGCTGTTCAAGAACGATTTCCCGCAGGTGCGCGGCCGCGTCAAGCTGCTGCCGAACGGCCCGCCGGTGCCTTACCCGGTGCAGTTCCGCGTCAGCGGCGGCGATGTCGCCGGCGTGCGCCGGATTGCCGACCAGGTGAAGGAAATCATGCGCGCCAACCCGAACACGATCGGCGTCAATGACAACTGGAACGAATCGGTGAAGGTGCTGCGGCTCGATCTCGACCAGGACAAGCTACGGGTCTTGGGCATCAGCTCGCAGACCGTGATGCGCGCTGCCAACACCATATTGAGCGGCACCCCGATCGGCCAGTATCGCGATGGCAACCGGCTGCTCGATATCGTGATGCGCCAGCCGGTCGAAGAGCGCGCCACCATCGACGCGCTGTACCAGGCCAGTATCCCGACTGCCAGCGGCAAGGCGGTCACGCTGTCGCAGGTGGCGCGCGCCGAGTTCGTCTGGGAGCCTGGCGTGGTCTGGCGCGAAGGGCGCGAATGGGCGGTCACGGTGCAAGCGGACGTGGCGGACGGCATCCAGGGACCGACCGTCTCCGGCCAGATCGATCCGCAGCTCGACCGCCTGCGCGCCAGCCTGCCGGCCGGCTACCAGATCAAGCTGGAAGGCGCGGCCTCCGACAGCGGCAAGGCGCAGCAGTCGATTCTGGTCAACGTACCGCTGGTGATCTTCATCATCTTTACCTTGTTGATGCTGCAACTGCACAGTTTCTCGCGCTCGCTGCTGGTATTCCTGACCGGCCCGCTCGGGATCGCCGGCGCCGCGCTGGCGTTGCTGCTACTGCAACGGCCGTTCGGCTTCGTCGCCCAGCTCGGCGTGATCGCGCTATTCGGCATGATCATCCGCAACTCGGTGATCCTGATCGACCAGATCGAACAGGACATCGCCCACGGGTCGCCGCCGTGGACCGCGATCGTCGAGTCGGCGGTACGGCGCTTCCGGCCGATCATGCTGACCGCCGCCGCCGCGGTGCTGGCGATGATCCCGCTGTCGCGCTCGGTATTCTGGGGGCCGATGGCGGTCGCGATCATGGGCGGACTGATCATCGCCACCGCGCTGACGCTGCTGTTCCTGCCGGCGCTGTACGCTGCCTGGTTCCGCGTCAAACGGCCGGCCGCGGCCTGACGGCAGGGGCCGCCGAAATGCCACAGCACTATCGCTTCAGGTAAAATAACAGGTTGACGCTGAGTTCGGCGCAGGCAAGCGGGGCGGCCAGTTTGGATTTCTTGGTCGCTTTTTTATTGGGGATTGCCTGCAAATATCCCGCGAGGATGGCGAAATTGGTAGACGCACCAGGTTTAGGTCCTGACGCCAGCAATGGTGTGGGGGTTCGAGTCCCCCTCCTCGCACCACGGAATTTTTACACTTTGGACGATTCACATGGCAACTGCAGTCGAAACCCTGAACAAACTTGAACGACGCATCACCATCACGCTTCCGCTGGCCGATGTGCAGTCGGAAGTCGAAAAGCGGCTGAAGATCCGCGCGCGCACCGCCAAGGCGCCGGGCTTCCGACCGGGCAAGGTGCCTTTGAAGATGGTTGCCGCCCAGTACGGTTTTCAGGTCGAGAACGAAGTGCTGAACGACCAGGTGGGGCGCGCGTTTGCGCAAGCAACCAGCGAAAACAACCTGCGCGTTGCCGGTTTTCCGAAGATCGAGCCGAAGTCGGGCGAAGCGGTCCCGGAAGGCTCGGTCATGTTCGACGCCACGTTCGAAGTCTATCCGGAAGTGAAGATCGGCGACCTCTCCACAGCTGAAGTGGAAAAGACCGCGACCGAAGTCAGCGATGCCGAAATCGACAAGACGATCGAAATCCTGCGCAAGCAGCGCGTGCATTACCACGCCAAGGGCGAGCAAGGCGAGCATGGCGACGGTGGTTCCGACCAGAGCGCACAGAACGGCGACCGCGTCACCGTCGACTTCACCGGCACCATCGACGGCGTGGAGTTCCAGGGCGGCAAGGCCAGCGACTACGTGTTCGTACTCGGCGAAGGCCGCATGCTGCCGGAGTTCGAGGCCGCAACCGTTGGTCTCAAGGTCGGGGAGTCGAAGGTGTTCCCGCTGAATTTCCCGGCCGATTATCATGGGAAGGACGTGGCCGGCAAGACCGCCGAATTCACCATCACTCTGAAGAAGGTCGAATGGGCGCACCTGCCGGAAGTGGATGAGGAATTCGCCCGCTCGCTCGGCGTCGAAAACGGTGACCTGGCGAAGATGCGCGAAGACATCAGGTTGAACCTGGAGCGCGAGGTCAAGGGCCGTGTCAAGGCCAAGACCAAGGACAGCGTGATGGACGCGCTGATCAAGGCGTCCGAGCTGGAAGTGCCGAAGGCGCTGATCGACCAGGACGTGCAGCGCCTGTCCGAGATGACGCGCCAGGACATGCAGCAGCGCGGCATGGACGTCAAGGACCTGAACCTGCCGGCCGAACTGTTCACCGCGCAGGCGGAACGTCGCGTGCGGCTGGGCCTGATCCTGGCCGAAGTGGTCAAGGCCAACAACCTGCAGGCCACCCCGGAGCAGGTGAAGGCGCAGGTCGAGGATTTCGCCCAGAGCTACGAAGATCCGCAGCAGGTCGTAAAATATTATTTCAGCGACCGCCAGCGCCTGGCCGAGGTGGAAGCCCTTGTTTTGGAAGAAAACGTCGTCAATTACGTACTGGGCAAAGCGAAGGTCACCGACAAGAAGGTGAGCTTCGACGAATTGATGGGCAACCAGGCGCAGGGGTGATTCCGGCGCCCGGTTTTTCGAAGGAACTCCAATGACAGATTTTTCACGACGCTCCGCACTCGACACCGACATGCTCGGCATGGTGCCGATGGTCATCGAGCAAAGCGGTCGGGGCGAGCGGGCTTACGACATCTATTCCCGCCTGCTGAAGGAACGCGTGATCTTTCTGGTGGGGCCGGTCAACGACCATACTGCCAACCTGATCGTCGCTCAGCTGCTGTTCCTCGAAAGCGAGAATCCGGACAAGGATATTTCGCTGTACATCAACTCGCCCGGCGGCTCGGTGTCGGCCGGCATGGCGATCTATGACACGATGCAGTTCATCAAGCCGGACGTATCGACGCTGTGCACCGGGTTGGCCGCCTCGATGGGGGCCTTCCTGCTGGCGTCCGGCGCCAAGGGAAAGCGCTTCTCGCTGCCGAATTCGCGCATCATGATCCACCAGCCACTCGGCGGCGCCCAAGGGCAGGCCTCGGACATCGAAATCCAGGCACGCGAAATCCTTTACCTGCGCGAACGCCTGAATGCGATCCTGGCTGAAAAAACCGGCCGCTCGGTCGACCAGATCGGCAAGGACACCGATCGTGACAATTTCATGTCGGCCGACGCCGCCGTCGAATACGGCTTGATCGACAAGGTACTGACAAGCCGCACCTGATTTTCGCCGTTCCTGCGAAAACGCCCGGACGCGTTACGTTCGGGCGTTTTGTTTTGTAACAAACGTAACCATCGGGTTTTTTCCGGCGCTCGCCGTGACGAATCCGGATTTCGCAGGTAATATCAAACTGAATCCCACCCCAGCTCGCACCCAGTCTTATGCCTGACAAAAAATCTTCCAGCGGCGAAAAACTGCTCTATTGTTCTTTCTGCGGGAAAAGCCAGCACGAAGTAAAGAAGCTCATCGCCGGCCCGTCGGTCTTCATTTGCGATGAATGCATCGATTTGTGCAACGACATCATCCGCGACGAGGCGGCTGGTGTCGACGCGATGGCCAACCCGAAATCGGACTTGCCAACGCCGCACGAAATCACCGAGCTGCTCGACCAGTACGTGATCGGACAGGCCAATGCCAAGCGCATCCTGTC
This sequence comes from Burkholderiaceae bacterium, assembly GCA_049683695.1. Taxonomy (GTDB): domain Bacteria; phylum Pseudomonadota; class Gammaproteobacteria; order Burkholderiales; family Burkholderiaceae_D; genus DATJCV01. The sequence goes on along the minus strand of JBAUJK010000083.1, from coordinate 7,153 downwards.
GGTGGCGGTCTACAACCACTACAAGCGCCTGAAGCATCTGGGCAAGAAGGACGACGTCGAGCTGGCAAAAAGCAACATCCTGCTGGTCGGTCCGACCGGCTCCGGCAAGACCCTGCTGGCGCAGACGCTGGCGCGCATGCTGAACGTGCCGTTCGTGATCGCCGATGCCACCACGCTGACCGAAGCCGGCTATGTTGGCGAGGACGTGGAAAACATCATCCAGAAGCTGCTGCAGAACTGCAATTACGAAGTCGAGCGGGCGCAGAAGGGGATCGTCTATATCGACGAAATCGACAAGATTTCGCGTAAATCGGACAACCCGTCGATCACCCGCGACGTCTCCGGCGAAGGCGTGCAACAGGCACTCTTGAAGCTGATCGAAGGGACGATGGCCTCGGTGCCGCCGCAGGGTGGGCGCAAGCATCCGAACCAGGATTTCGTGCAGATCGATACCACCAACATCATGTTCATCTGCGGCGGCGCCTTCGACGGCTTGGCCAAGATCATCTCGAATCGTTCGGAAAAGAGCGGCATCGGATTTTCCGCCACCGTCAAGAGCCGCGCCGAACGTAGCGCCAGCGAAGTGCTGGTCAACGCGGAGCCGGAAGACTTGATCAAGTTCGGCCTGATCCCCGAACTGGTCGGCCGCCTGCCGGTGGTGGCGACGCTGAACGAACTGGACGAGGAAGCGCTGATCCAGATCCTGCTGGAGCCGAAGAACGCGCTGGTCAAGCAGTACGCCAAGCTGCTGCAGATGGAAGGTGCGGAACTGGAAATCCGGCCGGCGGCGCTGCATGCGATCGCCCGCAAGGCAATCGCGCGCAAGACCGGCGCCCGCGGTCTGCGCTCGATCCTAGAGCACGCGCTGCTGGATGTGATGTACGAATTGCCGAGCCAGCAGAATGTCGCCAAGGTGGTCATTGATGAAAATACCATCACCAACGGTGCCAAGCCCTTGTTGATCTACCACGAGCAGCCGAAGGTATCCGGTGCCAAGTGAATGAAGCGAACCTCCGGGGAGCGCGGCGGGGCGCTTGTCCTGGTGCTTGAAAGCGTTACAACCCCCGCCGGAAAGCAGTCTGGCTTCCGTTGTACAGCCACCCGGAGGCAGCTTCGAGTGGCTTTTTTATTGCTATTACCCATGAAGGACGTGATTTCGAATCTCCGGCCTTGTGTTTCGGCCGGTCGCGCCAACATCAATAGCAGGTTTTCTTGATAAGGCTCGCCATGACAACGACCTCACTTACTGAACACATGCAACTGCCGTTATTGCCGTTACGGGACGTAGTGGTATTTCCCCACATGGTGATACCGCTGTTCGTCGGCCGCCCGAAGTCGATCAAGGCGCTGGAAGCGGCCATGGAACAGGGCAAGAGCATCATGCTCTCGGCGCAAAAGACGGCCGCCAAGGACGAACCGAGTGCCGATGACATTTACGAAATCGGCTGTGTCGCCAACATCCTGCAGATGCTGAAGCTGCCGGACGGTACCGTGAAGGTGCTGGTGGAAGGCGCGCAGCGCGCGCGCATCGACCACATCAGCGAACTGGACAGCCACTTCGTCGCCGACGTGACCCCGATCGAATCCGAGCCGGGGGACGATTCCGAAGTCGAGGCGATGCGGCGCGCGATCGTTCAGCAGTTCGATCAGTACGTCAAGCTGAACAAGAAGATCCCGCCTGAAATCCTGACCTCGCTGGCGGGCATCGACGATGCCGGCCGCCTGGCCGACACCATCGCCGCGCATCTGCCGCTGAAGCTCGAGCAGAAGCAGGTGATCCTGGAAATCTTCGACGTCGCCAAGCGCCACGAGCACCTGCTCGGCCAGCTCGAGGGCGAGCTCGACATTCTGCAGGTGGAAAAGCGCATCCGCGGCCGCGTCAAGCGGCAGATGGAAAAGTCGCAGCGCGAGTACTACCTGAACGAGCAGGTGAAGGCGATCCAGAAGGAACTGGGCGAGGGCGAGGAAGGCGCCGACCTGGAAGAACTGGAAAAGAAGATCGTCGCCGCCCGCATGCCGAAGGAGGCGCGCGACAAGGGCTTGAACGAACTGAAGAAGCTGAAGATGATGTCGCCGATGTCGGCCGAGGCCACCGTCGTGCGCAATTACATCGACACGCTGGTGGGCCTGCCCTGGAAGAAGAAATCCAAGGTCAACAACGATCTGGCCAACGCAGAGAAAGTGCTCGAGGACGACCACTACGGCCTGGAAAAGGTCAAGGAGCGCATCCTCGAATACCTCGCGGTGCAGCAGCGGGTCGAGCGGCTGAAGGCGCCGATCCTGTGCTTCGTTGGTCCGCCGGGCGTCGGCAAGACTTCGCTCGGACAGTCGATCGCGCGCGCGACCAACCGCAAGTTCGTGCGCATGGCGCTGGGCGGCGTGCGTGACGAGGCGGAAATCCGCGGCCATCGCCGCACCTATATCGGTTCGATGCCGGGCAAGATTCTGCAGAGCTTGGCCAAGGTCGGCGTGCGCAATCCGCTGTTCTTGCTCGACGAGATCGACAAGCTGGGCATGGATTTCCGCGGCGATCCGGCGTCGGCGCTGCTGGAAGTGCTGGACCCGGAGCAGAACCATACCTTCTCCGACCATTACATCGAGGTCGACTTCGACCTGTCGGATGTGATGTTCGTCGCCACGTCGAACTCGTTTAACATCCCGCCGGCGCTGCTGGACCGGATGGAAGTAATCCGGCTGTCGGGCTACACCGAGGACGAAAAGACCAGCATCGCGCAGCGCTATCTGCTGCCCAAGCAGATCAAGAACAACGGCCTGAAGGAAACCGAGATCAGCGTCGCCGAGTCGGCGATCCGCGACATCATCCGCTACTACACCCGGGAAGCGGGCGTGCGTTCGCTGGAGCGCGAAATCTCGAAGATCTGCCGCAAGGTGGTCAAGATGCTGCTGCTGCAGAAGCAGGAGCGGAAGATCGCCGTCACCTCCAAGAACCTTGACAAGTTCCTCGGCGTGCGCCGCTTCGATTTCGGCGTCGCCGAAAAGGAAAACCAGGTCGGACAGGTGGTGGGCCTGGCGTGGACCGAAGTCGGCGGCGACCTGCTGACGATCGAGGCAATGACGATGCCCGGCAAGGGCGGCGTGATTCGCACCGGTACGCTGGGCGACGTGATGAAGGAATCGATCGAGGCGGCGCGCACGGTCGTGCGCAGTCGCGCGAAGAACCTCGGCATCAAGAGCGAGGTGTTCGAAAAGAGCGATATCCACATCCACGTACCGGAAGGTGCGACGCCGAAGGATGGGCCGTCGGCCGGCATTGCGATGACCACCGCGCTGGTGTCGACGCTGACTGGCATCCCGGTGCGTGCCGATGTGGCGATGACCGGCGAGATCACGCTGCGCGGCGAGGTTCTGCCGATTGGCGGCCTGAAGGAAAAGCTGCTCGCAGCGCATCGCGGCGGCATCAAGACGGTGCTGATCCCGGAGCAGAACGTCAAGGACTTGACCGACATCCCGGACAACGTCAAGAACAAGCTCGAGATCGTGCCGGTGCGCTGGATCGACAAGGTGCTCGACATCGCGCTCGAGCGGGCTCCGGTCCCGCTGGGCGAGGAGGAAGCGATGGCGGCCGCGCCGGCCGTGCAGAAGGATACGCAGGCCGACCCCGGCGTGGTCACGCATTAGCCTGGACGGCGCAAATCAAGGCGTTCTTCGGAACGCCTTTTTTCATGGTCGGCGCAGATCGTTCTGCGATCGGTGCGTCAGCCGCAAAAACGGCTGGAACGCTCGCCGATATTGGCTTTCGGAGTGCAAAGTACCTTGACACAAGGCTTAGCCGCTTGTTTAATACGGGCTGCAGATTTTTTCTGCATACGCGATCGGTGTAAGGCAAGAATAAAGTTAAAACAGCGTTGCGAAATCAACCTTTCTGAGGGGGCGTAATTGAACAAGACCGAATTGATCGATCACATGGCGAGGTCCGCGGACATTTCCAAGGCTGCCTCGACCCGCGCGCTGGACGCGCTGATCAGCGTGGTGAAGACGACTTTGAAAAAGAACGGCAGCGTGACCCTGGTCGGCTTCGGCACGTTCTCGGTCGGCAAGCGCGCTGCCCGTACCGGCCGCAATCCGCGCACCGGCGAAGCCATCAAGATCAAATCCGCCAAGGTTCCTAAATTTAAACCTGGCAAAGCTTTGAAAGATGCTGTAAACTAGTGTTTTTTTGGCGTGGTGACAAACGCCAGAATGTTTGACTGACTAACACGTGATGCAGGGTGCTTAGCTCAGTTGGTAGAGCGGCGCCCTTACAAGGCGTAGGTCGGGAGTTCGAGCCTCTCAGCACCCACCAGGCAGTCAGACATACGCAAGCAGTTCAGGAGTGGTAGTTCAGTCGGTTAGAATACCGGCCTGTCACGCCGGGGGTCGCGGGTTCGAGTCCCGTCCACTCCGCCAACAACCAAAAAAGGCGAACGCGAGTTCGCCTTTTTTCATATCTGGTTACCGTCCGCAATTTGTCTCTGATCGGCCCATCATGTTCGAGTTCATCCGCACCCATCAGCGCCTGATGCAGTTCATTCTGCTGCTGTTCATCTTTCCGTCGTTCGCGTTTTTCGGACTGGAGAGCTACAGTCGATTCAGTGGCGGCGACAACGTGGTGGCGAAGGTGGCAGGGCAGCCGATCACGCAGCAGGATTGGGACGCGGCGCTGCGCGAGCAGATGGAGCGCTTCCGCCAGATGTTCGGCGAGCGCTTCAATCCGGCGATGTTCGACACGCCGCAGGTCAAGCAGGAGGTGCTGGACAATCTGATCGCGCAGCGCGCGCTGGCGGCGGAAGCGACGCGCGCGCAGCTGTCGGTGTCCGACCAGGCCCTGCAGCAGGCGATCCTGGACATCCCGGGGCTGGTCGGCGCCGACGGCACGTTCGACGGTGCCCGCTACAAGGAATTGCTGGCGATGCAGGGCCTGACGCCGGTGATGTACGAAGCGCGGTTGCGCCATGACCTGGCGCTGCAGCAGTTGAACTCCTCGATCCAGGCCACCGCATTTGCACCGAAAGCGCTGGCGGCGCGGCTGTCCGACCTGAGCGACCAGGAGCGCGTCGCCCAGCAGCTGCTGGTGAAGGCGTCCGACTTCGCGGCGCAGGTGAAGGTCACCGACGACATGCTGAAAGCCTATTACGACCAGCACGGCCAGCAGTTCGTGGTGCCGGAGCACGCAAAGATCGAGTACGTGGTGCTGGATGCCAATGCGCTGGCGGCGCAGACGCCGGTCAGCGACGACGACATCAAGTCCTATTACGAGCAGAACAAGCAGCGCTACACCACTGAAGAGCAGCGCCGTGCCAGCCACATCCTGATCACGGTGAGCAAGGACGCCTCGGCCAAGGACAAGGAAGCCGCCAAGGCCAAGGCCGAAGCGCTGCTGGCGGAAGTGCGCAAGGATCCGGCGGCGTTCGCCAAGGTGGCGAAGGAAAATTCGCAGGACCCGGGTTCCGCCGAGCAGGGCGGTGACCTCGGCTATTTCGGCCGGCAGGCGATGGTCAAGCCGTTCGAAGATGCCGTGTTCCAGCTGAAGGAAGGCGAGATCAGCGGCCTGGTGCCGACCGAGTTCGGCTATCACATCATCAAGCTGACCGGCATCAAGCCAGGCTCGGTGAAGCCGCTGGCGGAAGTGAAGGACGAGATCGCGGCGGAAATCAAGAAGCAGCTGGCGGCCAAGAAGTTTTCCGAGATGGCGGATTTGTTCGGCAACACGGTCTACGAGCAGGCCGATAGCCTGCAGCCGGTGGCGGACAAGCTGAAGCTGGCGATCCAGAGCGCGAACGACGTCACCCGCACGCCGAATCCGGCACTGGCGCCGAACCTGCCGTATAACGATCCGAAATTCCTGAAGGCTCTGTTCACCGATGACGTGATCCGCGCCAAGCACAATACCGAGGTGGTCGAAGTCGCTCCCAACACGCTGATCGCCGGTCGCATCGTCGAGCACAAGCCGGCTGCCAAGCGGCCGTTCGAGGAAGTGCAGGCGCAGATACGCAAGCAGGTGGTGCAGGATGAAGCGGCACGGCTGGCGCGGGAAAGCGGCAAGAGCCGGCTGGCGGCGCTGAAGGCAAAGGACGACGCCTCCGGCTTTGGCGCCGAAAAGACCGTTTCGCGCAGCAAGGACGGCGGACTCGATCCGCAGGCGCAGGCGACGGTGATGAAGGCCGACGTGCGGCAGCTGCCGGCGTATGCCGGCGTCGAGCTGGCCGACGGCGATTACGCGATCCTGCGCATCAGCAAGGTGGTGCAGCCGGCCAATCCGGACCAGGCGCGGCGCCAGGCCGAGCAGCAGCAACTGGCGAACGTGCTGGCGCAGGAGGAAATGACCGCCTATATCGATGTGCTGAAACAGAAGGCGAAGGTGCAGATCCTGAAGCCGGTGACGGCCGAGCCTGAGGCCGACGGCGCTGCGCAATGAAACGCGCCTGAACGATGATGCCGGTCGGCTCGTGCCGGCCGCCTGAATAAAAGAACCGCTCGCCGAGCGGTTTTTTTTATTGCTGTTCCACTGCCGTGTCCGCCTGCTCGTGCAGGCGCCGCGCCGCCGCCGCGAATGCGGCGTCGCCGATGTCATCCAGCGCCAGTGTCATCGCCGCCCGCGCGCCGGCGAAATTGCGGTCGATCGAACGCCGGTAGGCCGGGTCGTAATGGCGCTCCAGCAGTTCGCCGACCAGCGCCGGCAGCGCACCGGATTGCGCCAGCTGGCGCCAGTGCGCGATCGTGGCGCGCCCGTGCAGCGCAATCAGACCGTCGAGCTGGGCGCCGAGGCGGTCCGGGTCGTGCACGAAATGGGCATAGTCCTGCAGCAGCAGCCGGATGCGTGCCGCCGCCGGCAGTTCCAGCGCGATGCAGGGCGCAGCGCGCATCGCCTCGATCAGCGCGGGCGGCACCTGCAGTCTGCCGATCCTGCGGCTTTCCGATTCGGCGAACACCACGCGGGACGGATCGAAGCGGCGCAGCGTATCCCATATGCGGCTTTCGAATGCTTTTTGGGTCGGCTGCGGCTGCCCCGGCAAGCCGCCCAGCACCGAGCCCCGATGCGCGGCCAGCCGTTCCAGGTCCAGCACCTGGGCGCCGGCCGCCGCCAGCGCCTGCAGCAGGCGGCTCTTGCCGCTGCCGGTCGGGCCGCAGACGATTTGCAGCGACAGCCGCGGCG
>JBAUJK010000082.1:0-6908 GCA_049683695.1 Burkholderiaceae bacterium | reverse complement strand
GCGCAAGCCATGCACAGCGTGCAGGCGGCGGTATTCAATTCGTCGGTGCCGAACGGCGCTGCCGCCGGCAGCGCGATTTCCTGCGGCGCCGCCGGCGCCTGGCGGGCCAGGTGCTCGAGCGCGAAATCCAGCGTGCCGCGCTTGTCCGCGGCGACATGGAAGGTGGCGCGCGCGGCCGGCGCCGCGGCCGGCGCCAGCGCATACAGCGCTTGTTCCAGTTGTGCCGCATCGGCGGCGCGGATCAGTTCGAAATGGCGGCCGGGATAGCCGAGGCCGGAAACGATCGCCTGCGCGAACTCCATCTGCTGCTGCAGCGCGTCAAGGTATTGCGGCGCTTCGGCGCCGGTCGCCAGCACAGCGACATTGGCGGCGCCATAGGCCAGCGCCGCCAGCCACAGGTCGGCCCCGGCCGACGCGATATGGTGCAGATCGATCGGCAGCACGCGTGCCGGGATGCCGCGCCCGCCCGCCATCGCCAGCCGGCCGGTCTGCTCGATCACGCTGGCGCCGTGCTCCTTGTCGTGCAGCAGCAGCGCCGCCTGGCGGCCGCCGGCGCGCTCGTAGACGTCCAGCATGGTTTTGATCCGGATGCCCATATCGGCCGGGCGCGGATAGGCATATTCGATCGCGCCGGACGGACAGACGGTGGTGCAGGCGCCGCAGCCGGCACACAGGTTGGGCTCGATGCGGACATGGTTGCCGTCGCCGCGTATCGCCTCGGCGGAGCAGACGTCGATGCAAGCATTGCAGCCGATCTTTTCATTGCGGCCGTGGGCGCACAGCTTTTCCTTGTAGCGGAAAAAGCGCGGCTTCTCGAATTCGCCGACCAGTTGCGCCATGCGCAAGGCGTCGCGCGCCTGCCGCGCCGCATCCAGTCCAGGTGCGAAATATCCCTGCGGCAGTTGATGCATGCGCAGCGCCGGCGTCGGCGACAAGTCGAACACCAGGTCGTAGCTGCCGCTGCGCGCGGTTTCCGTACGGGTGAAATCGATGGCGCCGATCGCGCCGCAAGCCGCCACGCAGGAGCGGTGGTCCTTGCACTTGTCGAGATCGATCTGGAAGGTGAGGTCGATCGCGCTCTCCGGGCAGGCATCGATGCAGGCCATGCAGCGAGTGCAAGCTTCGAGGTCGATCGGATTGTGCTGCTGCCAGCGCACTTCGAAGGCGCCGAGCCAGCCCGCCACCGTGATGCTCCGGCCTGAATACAGCGGAAATGCGTGTTCGCCCAGCCATTGGCCGCCATCGCCGGCGGTCAGCAGCACGCTGACTTCCAATTGTTCGCGCAACCGCGCGGCCCACGGCAGCGCCTGCTCCGCGGTGCCGATCACCAGCGTTCGGCCGCCCGAACGATAGCCGACCACCGGCACCGGCTCCGGGTCCGGCAGCGCGGCAGCGGCCAGCAACGCTGCCATTTTCGGCAGCGCCTGCTTCGCCTCTTTGCCCCATCCGCCGGTTTCGCGCACGTTCACGAAGCGCAGCGGCGCCATCGACTTGCGCTGCTGCGCCAGTTCGGCGAACAGCGCCCGTTCCTGCGTGCAGGCGATCACCACGTCGTCGACGCCATCGGCGGCTTCCAGGAAATCGCCGATCTCGCGCCGGCACAGCTGGCTGGAAACCGTCAGCGAGCCGCTGCCGAGAGCGGCTCCGAGCTTGGCACCGGCCGCCGCATCCAGCGGCATGGTGCGATTGCAATTGCATACCTTAAAGCGGGTCGTCATTTCGATACCTGGATAGGAATGTCTGCCGGGGTGTCGGCCGGATCCTGCACCGCGGCGGCCGGGTCGCTGCTGTCGATCGCCGGCGGCTCCGGCGCCGCCGGCTCGCTGTCGTCCAATGCGACCGCGCGTTCCACCTGCTCCCGCAGCTTCATCAGCGGCTTCTCGAACTGCGCCAGTGGGTCGAGCAGCGCCCTGGCATGGTTCAGCTGGCGCAGCATCGCTTGCGGGATCGGTTCCGAAACGCTGTAGTCGTCGATGTAGACGTCGAGACCGTCCATCACGTTGAAACGCGGATCCGAGAACAATTTTTTCAGCGCGGCGCGCTTGACGTCCTCGTCGACGCCGGCGGCGACGAAGCGCGCGTAGTCGGAATCGGTGGTCAGCCGCTGCACCTCTTCCAGGCTGGGCGGCGGCAGTTCGGCGGGCGGCAGCGGCTCGGACTCGACCGGCGCTTCCACCTCTTCCGCCCGCTCGCGCGGCCGGCTCCAGCGGCTGAAGAAATCCTCAGCGGCCATGGATCTCCCCTTCGGCGCGCGCCATTTTCTCGACTTCGGCACCGCCCTCGAACGAGGGCTTGCGGCGCTTTTTCTTCGGCTCGGGATGGTAATGGAGATCGACGAACTGCCGCAGCCAGGCGACTACCGGTGGCGGTGCCGGCACGGTATCCACCTGCTCGCCGCCGTCCATCAGCCGTGCCGCCTCGTTGTAGGACAGCGTGAGCGCCTTCGGCACCGCGACTTCGGCACCATCGATCTGCTCCAGGCGCCACATCACGAACCAGCATGGCGCCGGCGCACTGGTGTTGAGGAAATAGCCTTCGGCTTCGTCGACGAAGAGTTCGACCTCGAAGCCCGGAAACAGCCAGCGCGTGTCGTCGGCGGCGTCGCGCAGGCAGTGCGCGCCCTGCCCGGGTGGCACGCCGCTCTCCAGCACCTGCAGCGGCCGCCATTGCCAGGGACGCCAGCGGTTGTCCAGCGGAATGCGTTGCATGACGACGTCCATCGTGAACCGTCCTCCTGTGCCAACAGCTCGCGGGCACCGCGAGCCTCGCATTCGCACATGATGGCACAGGCGCCGTAGCTTTGCACTGCTCTTTCCGGCACGCCGGCGGCGCCGCTCAGATGTGGCTGCGCTCCGTCGCCAGCACCAGCGCCTGGCCACCGCCGTAGCTGGCCTGCGCCGGCTCGGTACCGCCGAGCGTGACGCGGACCGCGCAATACTTGAACTCCGGGATCTTGCCGAACGGGTCCAGCACCGGATTGGTCAGCTTGTTGATCGCCGCTTCGTAGTAGCAGAACGCGGCGAACACCGCGCCCCGCGGCGACGATTCGTCGGCGCGCGCATACAGGCTGACAGCGCCGCGGCGCGACGCGATGGTGACGACGTCGCCCGGCCTGCCGCCGAGTTCCGCCAGGTCGAGCGGATGGATCAACGCCACCGGATCGGGCTCCAGCGCGTCCAGCACGGCGGTACGCCGCGTCATGCTGCCGGTGTGCCAGTGCTCCAGCTGACGGCCGGTCAGCAGGACCATCGGATATTCGGCGTCCGGCCGTTCGTCGGCCGGGATCACGTCGGCCGGCACGAAGCGGGCGCGCCCGCTGGTGGTCGGAAACGCCTCGGTGAACACGACCGGCTGGCCGGGATCGCCTTCCGCCGTACACGGATAGGTGACCGCGTGCTCGCGCTGCAGCCGCGCCCAGGTAATACCGGCGATGCTCGGCATCGTGTGGCGCATTTCGTCGAACACTTCCGACACGTCCGCATAGTCCCAATCCAGCCCGAGCCGGCGCGCCATCTGCTGGATGATCCATAGGTCCTGGCGCGCGTCGCCCGGCGGGTCCAGCGCCTGCCGTCCCAGTTGCAGCACGCGATCGGTATTGGTGAAGCTGCCGGTCTTTTCCGGAAAGGCGGACGCCGGCAGGATGACGTCGGCCAGGTAGGCGGTCTCGGTCAGGAAGATGTCCTGCACCACCAGATGGTCCAGCGCCGCCAGCGCCGCGCGCGCATGATCGGCGTCCGGATCCGACATGGCCGGATTCTCGCCCATGATGTACATGCCGCGGATCTCGCCGCGGTCGATCGCATCCATGATTTCCACCACGGTCAGTCCGGGCTGCGGATCGAGCGTGCCGGCTGGCAGTGCCCAGGCCTGCTCGAAGCGCGCCTGCACCGCCGGATCGGCGACCCGCTGGTAATCCGGGTACATCATCGGAATCAGGCCCGCGTCGGAAGCGCCCTGCACGTTGTTCTGTCCGCGCAGCGGATGCAGGCCGGTGCCGGGGCGACCGATCTGGCCGGTCATCAGCGCCAGCGCAATCAGGCAGCGCGCGTTGTCGGTGCCGTGCACGTGCTGCGAGATGCCCATGCCCCACAGGATCATCGAACCCTTCGACGTCGCATACAGCCGCGCGACATAGCGGATGGTATCGGCGTCGATGCCGCAGATCGGCGCCATCGCTTCCGGGCTGTAGCCGTCGACGTTGTTCTTAAGCTCGTCGTAGCCGATGGTGCGGCTGTCGATGAAGCCCTGGTCGACCAGCCCTTCATGCACGATCACGTGCATCATCGCGTTCAGCAGCGCAACGTCGGTGTCGGCCTTGAACTGCAGGAAGCGGTGCGCGATGCGCGCCAGGTCCGAGCGGCGCGGATCGCAGACGATCAGCTTGGTACCGTTCTTCACCGCGTTCTTGATCCAGGTGGCGCCGACCGGGTGGTTCACGGTCGGATTGGCGCCGATCACGATCACCACCTCCGCCTGCATCACGTCCATCACCGGGTTCGAGACCGCGCCGGAGCCGATCCCTTCCAGGAGCGCCGCTACCGACGACGCGTGGCACAGCCGCGTGCAATGGTCGACGTTGTTGCTGCCGAAGCCGATCCGCACCAGCTTCTGGAACAGGTAGGCTTCCTCGTTGCTGCCCTTGGCCGAGCCGAAGCCGGCCAGCGCGCGGCTGCCATGCCGTTCGCGGATCTGCTTCAGCCGGCCGCCGGCGACTTCCAGCGCCTCTTCCCAGCTGGCTTCGCGGAACACATCCAGCACGTGCTCCGGGTCCATCGTGAAGTCGCCGCGCTTGGGCGGCGCGTCGGCGCGCCGGATCAGCGGCCTGGTCAGGCGCTGCGGGTGGTGCGCGTAATCGAAACCGTAACGGCCCTTGACGCACAGCCGGCCGTGGTTGGCCGGGCCGTCGCGCCCTTCGACGTACAGGATGCGGTTGTCCTTGACGTGGTAGGTCAGCTGGCAGCCGACGCCGCAGTACGGGCAGACCGATTCGACCTGCTTGTCCGGCACCGCCAGGCCGGCATTGCGCGCCGGCATCAGCGCGCCGGTCGGGCAGGCCTGCACGCATTCGCCGCAGGCGACGCAGGTGGAGTCGCCCATCGGGTCGTCCATGTCGAACACGATCTTCACCCGGTCGCCGCGAAACGCCAGGCCGATCACGTCGTTCATCTGCTCGTCCCGGCAGGCGCGCACGCAGCGCGTGCACTGGATGCAGGCGTCGAGATTGACCGCGATCGCCGGGTGCGACAGGTCCGGCGCCGGCACGGTATGGGCCGGGTCCGGCGCGAAGCGCGGGCGGCCCAGCGCCAGCCGGTCGGCCCACTGGTCCAGTTCGTTGCGGCGCGTGTACCCGGTCTCCGGCATGTCGGCCAGCAGCAGTTCCAGCACCATCTTCTGCGCCGCCTGTGCGCGCTCGCTGTCGCTCCTGACCTTCATGCCCTCGCGCGGCGCGCGGCAGCAGGATGGCGCCAGCACGCGCTCGCCGTCGATCTCGACCATGCAGGCGCGGCAGTTGCCGGCCGGTTCCAGGCCGTCCTTGTAGCACAGATGCGGAATCGCCACGCCTTCGCGGCAGGCCACCTGCAGCAGGGTTTCGCCGGCGCGGGCGGTGACCTGCCTGCCGTTCAGTTCGAAGCCGACCGGCGGCGCCAGCTGCGCGCTCTCGTCGCGGGTAATCGCATTCATTCGCTGTTCCTTCGCCGTCAGGCCAGTTCCTGCGGAAAGTATTTGATGACGCAGTCGACCGGGTTCGGCGCCGCCTGCCCCAGCCCGCAGATCGAGGCGTCGCGCATCACCGCCGACAGTTCGGCCAACAGGCCGGTATCCCAGCGCGGCCGCTCGATCAGTTCCAGCGCGCGAGCGGTGCCGCTGCGGCACGGCGTGCACTGGCCGCAGGATTCGTGCCGGAAGAACGCCATCATGTTGCGCGCGGCGGCCGCCGCGCTGTCCTGCTCCGACAGCACGATCACCGCCGCCGAGCCGATGAAGCAGCCGTACGGTTGCAGCGTGTCGAAATCGAGCGGGATGTCGGCCAGCGCCGCCGGCAGGATGCCGCCGGAGGCGCCGCCCGGCAGATAGCCGTAGAACGCGTGGCCGGCCTGCATGCCGCCGCAGTATTCGGCGATCAGTTCGCGCGCGGTGATGCCGGCCGGCGCCAGCTTGACGCCCGGCTCCCTGACCCGGCCCGACACCGAGAACGAGCGCAGGCCGGTGCGGCCGTGGCGGCCGTGGCCGGCGAACCAGGCGGCGCCCTTTTCGACGATGTCGCGCACCCAGTACAGCGTCTCGAAATTGTGCTCCAGCGTCGGCCGCCCGAACAGGCCGACCTGCGCCACGTAGGGCGGGCGCAGGCGCGGCATGCCGCGCTTGCCCTCGATCGATTCGATCATCGCCGACTCTTCGCCGCAGATGTAGGCGCCGGCGCCGCGCCGCAGATGAATGGCAGGCAGGCCCGGCACCGGCGGCGCCGCCGCCAGCCGCGCCAGCTCGGTCTGCAGCAGCGCGCGGCAGGCGTGGTATTCGTCGCGCAGGTAGATGTAAATCTCGGCGATGCCGACCGCCCAGGCGGCCACCAGCATGCCTTCCAGGAAGCGGTGCGGGTCGCGCTCCAGGTAGTGGCGGTCCTTGAAGGTGCCCGGCTCGCCTTCGTCGATGTTGACCGCCATCAGGCGCGGGCCCGGTTCGGCGCCGACGATGCGCCATTTGCGGCCGGCCGGAAAGCCGGCGCCGCCCAAGCCGCGCAGGCCGGAATCCTCCATCACCGCCAGCAGTTGCTCGCGCTGCAGCCGGCCGCCGTGGCAATGCTGCAGCAGCCGGTAGCCGCCGCCGGTGCGGTAGGCGTCGTAATCAATGTACGGCGCCGGCTCGGCGCGCACCGCGCCGGCGCGCACCGCGCCGACCACCGTTTCGGC
>JBAUJK010000081.1:0-14995 GCA_049683695.1 Burkholderiaceae bacterium | reverse complement strand
CGGCTCGATCATGGCGCTGCGCGACGACGGCCAGGTGGTCGGTTCGGTATCCGGCGGCTGCATCGAGGACGATCTGATCTTCCGCTACACCGAAGCGTATGCCGGCAAGGACGGCGCGCACCAGATTCCGTCCGGCGCGCCCGGCTTCGCCAAGTACGGCGTGACCGCCGACGAGGCGCACCGCTTCGGCCTGCCCTGCGGCGGCACGCTGGAACTGCTGCTCGAATACGATCCGGATGCCGCCGGCCTGGCGACGCTGGTCACGGCACTGGAAGCCGGCCGCCTGATGCAGCGCCGCGTGCGGCTGGCCGATGGCAGCGCCACGCTGGAGGAAGCGGCGGCGCCCGCCGAGCTGGAGCTGACGCCGGCCGAGCTGGTCAACACCTTCGGCCCGGAATACCGGATGCTTCTGATCGGCGCCGGCCAGCTGGCCGAATACCTGGCGACGATGGCGCTGTTTTCCGGCTTTTCCGTCACCGTCTGCGATCCGCGCGAGGAATACCGCAGCGCCTGGTCGGTGGCCGGCGTGACGCTGACCGGCGACATGCCGGACGATGTCGTGGCCGCGTTCCGGCCCGACCGCCGCAGTTGCGTGGTGGCGCTGACGCACGATCCGAAGCTGGACGACCTGGCGTTACTGGAAGCGCTGCAGACCGACGCCTTCTACGTCGGCGCGATCGGCTCGCGCCGCAACAACGATGCGCGGCGCCAGCGCATGATCGAGCATTTCGACCAGACCGAAGCAAGCCTGGCGCGGCTGCACGGCCCGATCGGCCTCTATATCGGCAGCAAGACGCCGCCCGAGATCGCGGTCAGCGTGATGGCCGAAATCCTCGCAATCAAGAACGGCGTCGCGCTGCCGCCCGCGATGGACGTGGCGCAGGCGAAGAACGAACACGCCATCAGCGCCAACGATCCGGGCGAGATGGTGTGCGCGATGCCGCATCCGGCGTAAGGACATCGCGGCGACGCGGAGCGACGGCATACTCCCAGGATACATGCCGTACGCCGGGCGTATACATTAGCAAAAATTCACATACTCCCGCAGCTCGGCAAGAATTCGAAGAGCGACAACGGAGCGGCGGATAGTCGGGCATGCTGCCCCGGCGTCCGGCGCCAGTGCTGGCGAACTGCGCCTAGGCTAGGCCGATGAATACGGTGCCGGGTCTGGAATTGCGCCGGCCTTCCGCTAACCGCGCCAATCCGCGGCCGCCCGCAAATCCTCCGGCGTATCGATATCCCGGTGTATGCCGGCATCGTCGACCGCGACCTCGCATACCGGGTACGCCTGCAGCAACTTGCGCGCGCCGGTGTCGCCGGTCAGCTGCAGCAGTCGCGTCAGGTGCGCGCGGCCGAACGCGACCGGATTGCCGCGCCGGCCGTCGTGCACCGGCACCGCGATCTGCGCGCCCTGCGCCAGCGCCTGCAGCAGTCGGGCGATGGTATCCGGCCGCACGAACGGCATGTCGCCCAGCGCGATGATCCAGCCGTCGGCATCGGCGCTGGCGCGCAAGCCGTGCGTCAGCGACGTCGCCATGCCGAGATCGGCATCGCTGCATTCGCTGACGGCGATGCCGGCTGCTGTCAGCTCCGCTGCCAGCACCGGCGCGCCGGGCGGCACCACCGCCAGCATGGCGGCGGTCGCCGCGCGCAGATTTTTCGCTGCCCGCACCGCCACCGCTTCGCCGTCCGGCAAGCGCTGCAGCAGCTTGCTTTGCGCGCCGCTCGGGTCGAAGCGGCGGCCGCGGCCGGCTGCCAGCAGGATGCCGGCATAGGAACCGCCGGTTCGCTCCGGGAAGGTCGAGTCGCTGCTGTCCATGTCGTCACTGCCTCGCGATTGATACGGCCGGCTTCGCATGCCGGCGCAGTCGGCAAAGGGGGATCAGCCGCTCCCGGTTTCCCGCTGAGGATGACTGGCGCCGTACCGGCTCCTCGATCAAGATTCAGGCAAACGTCGTCGTCTGTTCGCCCAGACCCTGGACCGACAGTCTGACCGTGTCGCCCGGCTTCAGATACTGATTGCTTGCCATCCCGACGCCCGGAGGCGTACCGGTGGTAATGATATCCCCCGGCTCCAGCATCATGAATTGCGACAGGTAGGAAATCAGGAACGCCGGCCCGAAAATCATCGTGCTGGTGGAACCGGTCTGCTTGCGCTCGCCATTGACGTCCAGCGTCAGTTCCAGCGCGAGCGGATTCGGGACTTCATCCCGCGTGACCAGCCACGGCCCGATGGGGCCGAAGCCGGGCGCACTCTTGCCTTTCATCCATTGGCCGGAACGCTCCAGTTGCCATACGCGCTCGGACAAGTCGTTGCAGACGCAATAGCCGGCGACATAATCCAGCGCCTGCGCTTCGCTGACCTGATAGGCACGGCGCCCAATCACGATGGCCAGTTCGACTTCCCAGTCGACCTTGGTGGCGCCTTGCGGCAGAGTGCACGCATCGTTGGGGCCGGCAATCGAGCTCGGCGCCTTGCTGAACACGATCGGCTCCTGCGGAATCGGCATGTTCGCTTCCGCCGCGTGATCGGCATAGTTCAGTCCGATCGCGATGAAATGCCGGGTACCGTCGACGCAGGCGCCGAGCCGGGTACCGGCGGGTACCAGCGGCAATTGCGCGGGATCGAGCGCCCTCAGCCGGCCGAGCGTGGCGTCGTCCAGCGCCGCACCGGTAATGTCGGGGATGTGCGCGGACAAGTCGCGCAACTTGCCTTCGGCGTCGACCAGGCCCGGCTTTTCTGCGCCGGCGGCGCCATGGCGGATCAACTTCATCGTGTGTCTCCAAAAAACGGAACAGCCCAACGGCAACCGCCCGCCGCCCCGGTCTACACAGGGCGGCTGTTTTCGCTACCATTGGCACTTTGAGCAGCTTCAGAAAGTGCCAACATCATAAAGCGGCCGACGCAACCCCGTCGTCATCCAGCCCTTGCCGATGCGGCCTACCCTTGTGAAAGCCTGGATGCCCAACCACACCTTCCTCTGGCACGACTACGAAACTTTCGGCGTGTCGCCACGGCGCGACCGGCCGGCGCAATTCGCGGCGGTGCGCACCGATGCCGAACTGAACCCGATCGGCGAGCCGATCATGCTGTATTGCCAGCCGGCGCCGGACTACCTGCCCGATCCGCAGTCGTGCCTGCTGACCGGCATCACGCCGCAGTTGTGCCTGGAACGTGGCGTGCCGGAACACCAGTTCGCCGCCACCATCGAGCGCGCGCTGGCACAGCCGGGCACGGTCGGAGTCGGCTACAACACGATCCGCTTCGACGACGAATTCACGCGCTTCCTGTTCTGGCGCAACCTGATCGATCCGTATGCGCGCGAGTGGCAAAACGGCTGCGGCCGCTGGGACATCCTGGACCTGGTGCGCACCGCCTACGCGCTGCGCCCGGACGGCATCAACTGGCCGCGCCACGCCGACGGCCGGCCCAGCTTCCGGCTGGAAGACCTGGCGGCCGCCAACGGCCTGCAGCACGACAGCGCGCACGACGCGCTGTCGGACGTGCACGCGACGATCGCGCTGGCGCGCCTGATCCGCGAGCGCCAGCCGCGGCTGTTCGAGTTCTGTTTCGACCTGCGCAAGAAGGAGCGCGCGGCGGCGGAGATCAGCCTGCATGCGCCGCGCCCGTTCCTGCACGTGTCCGGCATGTTTCCGGTCGAGCGCGGCTGCCTGGCGCTGATGTGGCCGCTGGCGCCGCATCCGACCAACAAGAACGAAGTGATCGCCTGGGACTTGGCGCACGACCCGTCCGAACTGCTGGCGCTGGATGCGGCGGCGGTGCGCGAACGGCTGTTTACCGCCGCCGATGCGCTGCCCGAGGGCGTCGCGCGGCTGCCGATCAAGAGCGTGCACATCAACAAGTCGCCGGTGGTGATCGGCAACCTGAAGACGCTGGCGCCCCAGCGCGCCGCGCACTGGGGCATCGACGTGGAACAGGCGCTGCGCCATGCCGGGATTGCCGCCAGTCTCGATCCGGATGGCCGACTGGCGGCGCTGTGGCGGCAGGTGTTCGAGCGGCCGGCCGCGGCGCCGGCCGACGTCGACCAGGACCTGTACGGCGGCTTCGTCGGCAACAACGACCGCCGCAAGCTGGCACAGCTGCGCGAAGGATCGCCGCAGCAGCTGGCGCAGGCGCCGGCCTTCGACGATCCGCGACTGGAAGAACTGCTGTTCCGCTATCGCGCCCGCAACTTCCCGCAGACGCTGACGGCGGGCGAGCGGCAGCGGTGGGAAGAATATCGGGCGGCGCGCCTGTTCGACGGCGCCGGCGATGCCCGCACGCTGGAACAGCTGTTTGAACAGATCGACCGCCTGGCGGACGACGCCGGCACCGGGGACAGCGGCGGGGACGAGCGGCGCGAAGAAATCCTCGGCGCGCTGTACGACTACGCGGAAGCGATCGCGCCGGAACGCGCCTAGCACCGCAGCGGACGGAGCGCAGCCATTCGCGCCTGCGCCGGCTGCACGAGCAAGCGGCGCAGCCTTGCAGCCGATCCGGCCGGACCGCTGCCGCCGCTCACGGACGGCGCGCGGTGATTTCGGCCAGGCGCCGCTCCAGTTCCTGGATCCGGCCCAGCAGGTTGACCGCCACCGCCAGACCGGCGGCGTCCAGCTCGAAGTCGTCGCGCAGGCGGCGCGCGCTGCGCACCTGCACGATGCAGCTGGCGGCGAACACGCGCGGGCCTTCGCGCACCGGCTGCAGCACCCCGGCTTCCACCAGCAGCGCCAGCTCGGTCGGCGCCAGGCCGGACAGCTCGGCCAGATCCTCGAACGAGCAGACCGCGGTTTCGCTCAACCAGACCGGCTCGTCGCCATGGACAGACATGCTTCCGCTCCTATCAATGCGGCCGGCGCGGATCGAAGCGCGATTGCGCCGCCAGCTGCCGGTACAGTTCGCGCTCGCTGTCGCTGACCGTTTTCGGCACTTCGATGCGCACCACCGCGTACAGGTCGCCATGCTCGCCGCGGGCATCCGGCAGCCCGCGCCGCGCCAGCCGGAAGCGGCGCGCGGCGGTGGTCGCCGGTGGCACCGTCAGCTCCACCGTTCCGCCCAGCGTCGGCACCGGCACCGTCGCCCCCAGCACCGCTTCCCACGGCGCCAGCGGCAGGTCGCTGTAGAGATCGCGTCCGCTGACGCGGTACTGCGGGTGCGGCTGGATGTTCATCATGATGTACAGGTCGCCGTTCTTGCCACCGCCGACACCACGCCCGCCCTTGCCGGCCAGTCGCAGCCGCTGGCCGTCCTGCAAGCCCTTCGGCACGCGCACGCGGAAGGTGCGCGGGATGCGGTGCTGCAGGCCGCTGGCGTCGTATTCCGGTACCGCCAGCGTGACATCGACCTCGGCGCCCTGGTACACCTGTTCGAGCGTCACCTCGGTCCTGGCTTCGTAGTCTTGTCCGGCTCTTTTCAATGGTTCGCCCGCCCGTCTCCCGTGACCCTGCCGCGCTGCCGCCATCGCCGCCAGCAGGTCGGCCAGGTCGACGTCGTCGAAGGAGGACGCCGATTGGTGGAACTGCTGCTGCCAGTCGGGCGGCGGTTCGAAGTTTTCGCCCGGCGCGCGGCGCCCGAGCTGATCGTATTCGGCGCGCTTTTCCGGATCCTTCAGCGTCGCATAGGCTTCGGCGATTTCCTTGAAGCGCTCCTCCCCGGCCGGATCCTTGGAGACGTCCGGATGGTATTTGTGCGCCAGCTTGCGATAGGCCTGCTTGATCTGCGCCGCGCTGGCGTCGCGCTCGACGCCGAGGATCTCGTAGTAATCCTTGTATTTCATGGGCTCGCCGGAAAGGCGGGCACGCGGCCGGCCTCCGGACCGCCCGGGCGCCGGCTGACCCGCCGAGTGTCTATTTCTTGTTCTGGTCGGCCTTGGGCGACGAGCCCTCGGCGGTCGATCTCTGCGCCGACTCCGGCGACACTTGTTCGTTGTAGGCGCCAGCCTTTTCGGTCGGCCGGTTTTCCAGCGCCGCCGACGGCACTTCCTTCGACGCTTCCTTCGACGCTTCCTTTGGTGCTTCCTTCGGCGCTTCCGGTGCCGCCGCCACCG
The DNA here is from genome assembly GCA_049683695.1 of Burkholderiaceae bacterium. GTDB lineage: Bacteria > Pseudomonadota > Gammaproteobacteria > Burkholderiales > Burkholderiaceae_D > DATJCV01. The sequence continues at coordinate 8,951 of JBAUJK010000081.1, read as the reverse complement.
GCGTCGGCGTCACTGTCACGCCCTTGGCCTTCTGCGCGGCGATGTAGTCGGCCGCGATCCGGTCCTGTACCCGCGTCAGCGCTTCCTGCTGCTCCTTGGCTTCGGCCGCGGCCGCTGCCTTCTTCTGCGCTTCCTGCTGCTGCTGTTCCGGCGTCGGCGGTGGCAGCTTGGCGCTGGCGGCGCCGGCAGCCGCGGCCAGCAGCACTGCCACGATCAAGTGTTTGCGTACGTCAGGCATCTCGATCTCCTTTTCCGTCTTGCGCAAGGGCATGCAGCCCGGCAATCGGTACGCCGCCGACGAATCGCAGGCGGCGCACGGCGTTTCGATTATGGTCTATTTTTTGGCCGGGGCATTGCCGCCCAGCTCCTCCATCAACACTTCCTTGCGCTCCATCATCTGTTCGCCTAGTGCGGCGGTATCGACCTTGGCCTTTTTGGCCTTGCGGAACATTTCCTTCTCTTCCTCGGTCGCATGGTGCTCGATTTCCTCGCCCAGCACCGTCACCTTGGCGTCATACAGGTCGTCGCCCGGCTCCATGTCCTGCAGCTGGTCGATCAGGTCCTTGGCGCCGGCATGCTCGACCAGTGCCTCGTCCATCATGTCGTCGTCGTCGATCGCCTTGCGCACCGCCGGATAGAAAATTTCCTCCTCCAGCATGCTGTGGATCGTAATTTCCAGGCAGATGGCAGTGGCCAGGTCGCTCTTCTTGGCCTTGGTGCCGCCGTCCTTGAGCTTTTCGTAATCCTTGAACATCTTCAATACCCGCTTATGGTCCGCGGTCAACATATCGATGGCGTCTTCCACCTTGGTCTTGGTAGCAGTCATGGATTCTCCCGAAGTTGGAACACGGCGGCCGCCGCGCGGCGCCGGTGCTGCTGTTGAGACGTCGCAACGCGCTTGCCTTTTTCCTGAGGAACGCGCCGCAGGAATTTGGAGTCTTGTTAATAGTTCAAGTTCCGACGCTGGAAATTCCACCGGCTCCATTTCGGCCACCCGTACGGTCCGCTAAACTGCCTGATATCGACGAAAGGGCACGTCATGAAATGGGAAGGCAATCGCGAAAGCGACAACATCGAGGACCGGCGCGGCGGCTTTGGCATCGGCGGCCGCTCGATCGGCATCGGTACCGTGGTGGTGGCGCTGGTGGTGTCGTACTTCTTTGGCATCGACCCTGGCACCGTGCTGAGCCTGCTCGGCGGCGGTGGCGGCCCGGCACCGGTGACGCAGCAGGCCGGGCCGCCGGCGCAGGACCCGGAAACGCGCTTCGTCGCCACCGTGCTGGCCGATACCGAAGATACCTGGAGCGCGCTGTTTCGCGCCAACGGCGCCAGCTACGTCGATCCGCGGCTGGTGCTGTTTTCCGGCAGCACGCCGACCGCCTGCGGCACCGGCGATACCGCCACCGGCCCGTTCTATTGCCCGGGCGATCAGAAGGTTTACCTCGACCTCGATTTCTTCCGCCTGATGCGGCAGCGCTTCCAGGTGTCCGGCGATTTCGCGCAGGCTTACGTGATCGCACATGAAGTCGGGCATCACGTGCAGAACCTGATGGGCATCATGCAAAAGATCGACACCGTGCGCCGGCGCGCCGCCCCGGCGCAGGCCAATGCGCTGTCGGTGCGGCTGGAGCTGCAGGCCGATTGCTTCGCCGGCGTCTGGGCCTATCATGCCAACCAGGCGCGCAGCATCCTCGAGAGCGGCGACGTCGAACAGGCGCTGGACGCCGCCAGCAAGATCGGCGACGATGCGCTGCAAAAGCAGGCGCAGGGTTACGTGGTGCCGGATTCGTTCACGCACGGCACTTCGGCGCAGCGCGTACGCTGGTTCCGGCGCGGCATCGACAGCGGCCAGATCGCCGCCTGCGATACTTTCGAGGCGCGCCAGTTGTGATGCGCCGCGCCATTCACGCTCATCGTTTTCTTTTTCGAACTCCGCAATGACCCACGACACGACCCTGCGCACGCTGCGCGACTCGCTCGACGACCTGCGCTGCGACCGCATCGCCCTGCCCGAATTCAGCCGCCTGTGGCGCGCGCAAAGCGCACTGCTGGCGGCGCTGCCGGCGCGCTATGCGCAGGTGATGGAAGACGTGCTCGCACGGCTGGAATCGTCGGCGCTGTTCGCCGAAGCCAGCTGCTCGTTCGACCAGCGCGACCTGCTCGACAACCTCGGCCTGTGGCTGGACAAGGCGCGCGAAGCCGCTGCCGGTGCGCCATGAAGGCGGCGACGCAGCGCTTCCTGCTGGCCGGAGAATACGTCGAGCTGAACCAGCTGCTGAAGCTGGTCGGCCTATGCGCCAGCGGCGGTGCCGGCAAGGCGCTGGTCGCCAGCGGCGCGGTGCGCGTCGACGGCCGCACCGAGCTGCGCAAGACCTGCAAGATCCGCGCCGGACAGGTGGTGGAAGCCGACGGCCAGCGCATCGAGGTCACGGCCGGCACGCCCGACGCGCCATAATACCCATATGGGTATTTTCAAACCCGCGCGCCGATATTCCGGCATATGCCCGTTTTTCGGCATACTCCCTGATTTACCAAAACAACTCAATAACTCGATGGAATCCAGCATGGAAAGCCCTGCCTCGATCCGGCAGTTCTGGTTCGGCGACGATGCCGACGACCGCGTCACCAGCGAGCGCCAGGCGGCGCTGTGGTGGTCCAAGGACGAGGCCGCCGACCGCCTGATCCGGGAGCGCTTCGAGGCGCCGCTGGCGGCTGCCGCCGACGGCCGGCTGGACGCGTGGGCCGACAGCGCCGAAGGCTTGCTGGCGCTGATCCTGTTGACCGACCAGTTCCCGCGCAGCATGTACCGCGACGATGCGCGCGCGTTCGCGTTCGATCCGCTGGCACGGCGCTGGTGCCGGCTGGCGCTGCAGCGGCAGGCCGATGCCGCGCTGCGTCCGATCGAGCGCGTATTCGTCTACCTGCCGCTGGAACATTCGGAAGCGCAAGACGACCAGCGGCAGGCGCTGGAACTGTTCGGCGCGCTGCTGCGGCAGGCGCCGCCGGAACTGCGCGACGTCTACGCCGGCTACTTCGATTTCGCGCAGCGGCACCACGACATCATCACCCGCTTCGGCCGCTTTCCGCATCGCAACGCCATCCTCGGCCGGACCTCGACGCCGCAGGAAACCGCCTTTCTGCAGCAGCCCGGTTCCTCGTTCTGACCACGCCGGCATTGACTTCCCGCAACGTGGTCAAATCGTCATGGAGTCTCTAGAATGAACGGTTCCGATCCACGTTCTGCAAGGAGCAATTGATGAACGATCAGGGTGTGCAACGGGCGGCGGCGGAAACGGAAGAGCTGGAGGAAAAACAGCGGCGCGACGTGATCCGCACGCTGGAGCCCTACGGCCTGCGGCTGCTGTCGGACCTGGCGGCGATGACCGAGGCGGAAGCCGCCAAATGGTTCATCTGGAACCTGCACGAAAACCTGGATGAATTGCGCAAGCTGGAGCCGACGCTGTCGGCACACGTGATCAGCAGCCAGCTGACGCTGTGCGAGGGACAGTCGATGTGGCCGGACGGCGACTGCGGCATCGAAAAGCGGATCGAATTCCGCTGCAATTGGAAACTCGGACTGAAGTATCCGGCCTACCAGAACGAGCAGACCTACCAGCTCGGCGACGGCTGGATCGACCTGTTCGTCGGCCAGGAACCGCCGGCGCGGCCGGCGCTGGCGCCGCGGCAGAAGGGTTACCTGCATGCCGACAGCCCGCTGTACCCGAACCAGCTGTTCCTGTACGGCTGGATCGGCTGCGCGGTGTGGGACGAGATCAAGTCGCTGCTGTACCAGCCGCACCCGGACTGCCAGACCGACCTCTTCCTGCGCGACAGCTTCCTGTTTCCGGTCAAGAGCGGCTTCGACTTCGTCACCGGTCCGGCCGGCGCGGTCGGCCTGACCAACATCGAAATCCGCGTGTCGGCGCATCCGCGCCCAAATACCTGGGTCAAGAAATGAGCGCGCAAATGCATCCGGTCAGCCAGGCGCTGGCCGCCTCCAGCCTGATCTACATCGCCGATCCGCTGTGCTCGTGGTGCTACGGCTTCGGCCCCGAACTGACGAAGCTGTTGGACGGCCTGCCCGGCATGCCGCTCGACATCGTGGTCGGCGGCCTGCGCGCGTACAACACCGAGATGATGGACGACGCGATGCGGCAGACGCTGCAGTCGCATTGGCGGCGCGTCGAGCAGGCCACCGGCCTGCCGTTCCGCTACGACGTGCTGGAGCGCCCCGGCTTCATCTACGACACGGAGCCGGCCTGTCGCGCGGTGGTGACGGCGCGCCAGCTGGCGCCGCAGGCGACGCTGGCGGTGTTCCACGCGATCCAGCACGCGTTCTACGCCGAGGCCCAGGAAGCGACCGACGGCAAGGTGCTGGCCGAGATCGCGGTGGCGGCACTGCGCCAGGCCGGCTTCGCCGTCGACGCCGAAGCCTTCCACGCGCTGTGGGCCGACGAGGCGACCGCCGCCGCCACCCGCGACGAATTCATCCAGACCCAGCGCTGGGGCATCACCGGCTTCCCGACGTTGGTGCTGGAGCACGACGGCAAGCTGGAACTGGTGGCCGCCGGTTTCGCCCGCACCGACGTGCTGGCCGAGCGCCTGCGCGAACTGACGCAGACGCTGCCGCAGCATTAGAGCACTTTCGGCCTGACTGGCTGGTCAGACCGAATCTGCTCTAGCCGCGCCGTCCTCCCCTGCGCTTCCCCCCCCCCGGAACGGCAACGCCATGCCGGGCGCATGGCTGGCGTGTGTTTATGTTACCCTTGAGCAAGGCTTTCCCGCGCCACACCGCGCCCCGCCATCGTCTGCGAGGCGCTCCGACGACGAGTCCGCTCACGTGCTTGCATGCTTATGAGACGATTCCCCATCCGTGCCGGGCGTACCATCCTTCCTGCCATCGCGGTATTCATCGCGCTCGTCACCGTCACGCTGATCGCGGTCGAGTTCTTCATCAGCATCGAGCGCGCGCAGGCGCATCGCGCCCAGACCAGCCAGACCCGGCGCACCATTTCCGAACTCGACCACGTGGTCTGGCTACTGCGCGACGCCCAGGCCGGCGTGCGCGGCTTCGTGATCGCCGGCGACCAGGCCTTCCTCGACGCCTATTCGGATGCGCTGGCCCAGCTCGAAAACACCACGCTGTCGCTGCGCAACACGATCGCCAGCGAAGCGCAACTGAGCGAGCTGGTGCAGCTGCGCACGCTGATCGACGAAACCCGGCGCTATCTCGAACACACAGTCCGGCTGCGGCGCGACAGCGCCGACCCGACCGCGGCCGCTGCCTACGTCAGCGCCGGCAATAGCGAGCGTGCAATCGGCCGCGTGCGCACCCAGGTCGGCCTGATGCAGGACCGCGAGCGCAACTGGCTGACCATGCACGAAAGCGGCGCGCGGCTGAGTGCAGGGCACATGAAGGCGCTGGTGCTGATCGGCACCGTCGCGGTCTACCTGATGATCGGCGCCGCCTTCTGGATGCTGAACCGCGAAATTCGCCGGCGCTGGCGTACCGACCAGGCGCTCGGCCAGGCCAACGCCAAGCTGCAGCGGCGCGCCAACCAGCTGAAGGCCAGCAACCAGGAACTGGAGAGCTTCAGCTATTCGATCTCGCACGACCTGCGCATTCCGCTGCGCGCGGTGATCGGCTATGCGCGCATGCTGGAAGAGGATTACGGCGATCGGCTCGACGCCGAAGGGCACCGGCTGCTGCGGGTGATCCGCGACAACGGCCAGCGCATGGGCCAGCTGATCGACGACCTGCTGGCGTTTTCCCGGCTCGGACGGGCCGAGCTGACCGCCAGCCAGATCGACATGCACGACCTGGTGGAGCCGCTGGTGGCGGAGGCGCAGCGGCGCGACAAGCACGCCGCGGTCGAGTTCGACATCCAGCCGCTGGCGCCGGCCTGGGGCGACGCCGCGCTGCTGCAGCAGGTCTGGATCAACCTGGTGGCGAACGCGGTCAAGTACAGCAGCAAGCGCGAGCAGCCGAAGATCCGCATCAGCTCGGTCGCCGGCGCCGACGAAAACGTGTACTCGGTGGCCGACAACGGCGCCGGCTTCGACATGCAGTATGTCGACAAACTGTTCGGCGTGTTCCAGCGGCTGCACAGCGCCGACGACTATCCCGGCACCGGCGTCGGGCTGGCGATCGTGCAGCGCATCGTCGCCCGCCACGGCGGCCGGGTCTGGGCCGAGGCCGAGCCGGATCGCGGCGCCACCTTCCACTTCGCATTGCCCAACAAGGAAATTCTGCATGGATGACTTTGCCCAGGTCGAAATCCTGCTGGTCGAGGACACCGCGACCGATGCCGAAATGACGATCCGCGCGCTGCGCCGGCGCGGGTTGGCGAACCGCCTGATCTGGGTGCGCGACGGCGGCGAGGCGCTCGACTTCCTGTTCCGCCAGGGGCCCTACAGCGGCCGCGACAATAGCCGGCCGAAGCTGATCCTGCTCGACGTCAAGATGCCGAAGGTCGACGGCATCGACGTGCTGCGCCGGATCATGGAGGAAGAAAGCCTGCGTGCGACGCCGGTGGTGATGCTGACCTCGTCGGCCGAGGAACGCGACCTGGTCGAAAGCTACCGGCTCGGCGCCAACAGCTATATCGTCAAGCCGGTCGACAGCGAGGAATTCGACCGCGTCGTCAGCGACATCGGCATGTACTGGATGCTGGTCAACAAACTACCCGCTTAGAGCGGGCCACCGCGATGGAACAGCGAATCAGGATCCTGATGCTGGAAGACGTCGAGACCGACGCCGAACTGGAGTTGCGCGCGTTGCGGCGCGACGGCATCGATCCGGAACTGCGGCGGGTCGAAACGCGCGAGGCCTTCCTCGCCGCGCTGGAACAGTTTGCGCCCGACATCATCCTGTCGGACTGCTCGCTGCCGCGGTTCGACGGTTTCTCGGCGCTGGCACTGGCGCGCGAGCACCGCCCGCAGGTGCCGTTCCTGTTCGTCTCCGGCACCATCGGCGAGGAAGTGGCGATCAGCGCGTTGAAGAGCGGCGCGGTCGACTACGTCCTGAAAGGCAACCTGCAGCGGCTGCCGTCGGCGGTGCGGCGCGCGCTCGACGAAAGCCGCACGCGCGCCGCGCAGCAGCAGGCCGAGACGCGCTTCCGCGACCTGATCGAATTCGCGCCGGACGCGATCGTGCTGATCAACCAGCACGGCGTGATCGAGATCGTCAACCGCCGCATGGAACTGCTGTTCGGCTATCCGCGCGAGGAGCTGGTCGGCGGACCGTCGGGCCTGCTGGTACCGCAGCGCTACGCGCAATGGCACCAGGCGCTCGGCGACGAAGCGGCGCTGGCGCGCCTGTTGGAAGGCCCGCTGGCGCCGTTCGAAGTGAGCGGGCGGCGCCGCGACGGTTCCGAATTCCCGGCCGAAGTCAGCCTGTCGCCGCTACAGACCGACGGCGGCCTGTGGGTGTCGGGCGTGATCCGCGACATTTCCGAGCGCCGCGCACAGGAAGAGCGGCTGGCGCGGCTGACCCGCATCCGGGCGATCCTGGGCAGCATCAGCAGCGTGATCCTGCGTATCCGCGACCGCCAGCGCCTGCTGCGCGAAGCCTGCCGGATCGTGGTCGAGGAAGGCCGCTTCGCCGGCGCCGCGGTCGGCCTGGTGGATGCGGACAACCTGCTGGTGACGCCGGTAGCCTGGGCCGGCATCGATCCGCACTTCCTGCGCGAAGTGCCGGTCAGTGCCGATCCCGGGCGTCTCGATGGCCAGGGCATGGTCGGCACCGCGATGCGCACGCGGCAAAACCAGGTCGCGCACGATCTGCTGCGCGAGCCGGATCCGGCACTGTGGTCGACAACGCTGCTGGAGCACGGCTACCGCTCGACCTTCGTGCTGCCGCTGGTGACCGGCGAGCAGGCGATCGGCGTACTGGTGCTGTTTTCCACCACGCCGGATGCCTTCAACGACGAAGAGCAGCAACTGCTGACGGCGCTGACCGCCGATATCTCGTTCGCGCTCGACTACATCGCCAAGAGCGAGCAGCTGAACTATCTGGCGTATTTCGACGCCATCACCGGCCTGCCGAACCGGGCGCTGTTCCGCGACCGCACCGAGCAGCTGATCACGCAGAGCGCCGACGCCGAGCCGGAGAAGATCGCCGTGGTGCTGGTCGACATCGAGCGCTTCCGCGACTTGAACGACACGCTCGGCCGCGCCTGCGGCGACGACATCCTGCGTACCGCCGCCCGCCGCCTGGCCGACATCGTGCCCGACCCGAACCACCTGGCGCGCCTGAACGCCGACTGCTTCGCGCTGATCGTGCGCGAAAACGCCAGCGGCACCGAAGTGGTTAACCTGCTGGAACGGCGCCTGAACCCGCGCCTGGCGGAGCAGACCGCGGTCCAAGGCCGCGAGGTGCGGATCTCCGTCAAGGCCGGCATCGCAATCTTCCCGTCGGACGGCGCCTCGGCCGACATCCTGCTGCGCAACGCCGAGACGGCGCTGAAGAACGCCAAGGCGGCCAAGGCGCACTACCTGTTCTATACCGCCGAGATGAACCGGCGCACCGCGGAAAAATTCTCGATCGAAACACGGCTGCGGCGCGCGCTGGAACAGGAGCAGTTCCTGCTGCACTACCAGCCGAAGTACGACCTCGCCAGCGGCCGCATCGTCGGCCTGGAGGCGCTGTTGCGCTGGGAGGAACCTGGCACCGGCCTGGTGCTGCCCGGCACCTTCATCCCGGTGCTGGAGGAAACCGGTCTGATCGTCGAAGTCGGCGCCTGGGTGATCCGGCGTGCGCTGCGGCAGTATCGCGAATGGCAGCAGGCCGGCATCGCGCCGCCGCGCATCGCCGTCAACGTATCGCAGCTGCAGCTGCGGCAAAAGGGTTTCGTCACCGGCCTGCAGCAGCAGCTGGGGCCGGACGCCGGCCGCGCGCTGGAAATCGAGATCACCGAAAGCCTGTTCATGGAAGGCCGCGACCGCGACGC
>JBAUJK010000080.1:0-7796 GCA_049683695.1 Burkholderiaceae bacterium | reverse complement strand
GGTCGGCCTGTGGCTGCCGATGGGACCGCTGGCCGGCTATTTCGGCCTGCAGCCGCTGCCGCCGCTGTATTTCGCGTTCCTGCCGGCGATCCTGCTCGGCTACATGGCGGTGGTGCAGACGATGAAGCACTTCTACGCGCGCCGCTACGGCTGGCAGTAGCGCGCCGATCGCGGCGGGCGGTGCTAACGCCGCGGGCGCGGCGTCAGCACCGTCGGCAGCGCCTTGGCCAGCGTTTCCGGATAGTCGAGGCTGTAGTGCAGGCCGCGGCTTTCGTGGCGCGTCAGCGCGCTGTTGACGATCAGCCAGGCGACATCCACCAGGTTGCGCAATTCCAGCAGGTCGCGCGTGATGCGGAAGTGCGCGTAGTACTCGTCGATCTCGCCCTTCAACAGGCCGATCCGGTGCTGGGCGCGCTCCAACCGCTTGGTGGTGCGCACGATGCCGACGTAGTTCCACATGAAGCGGCGCAGCTCTTCCCAGTTGTGCGCGATCACCACCTCCTCGTCGGCGTTGGTGACGCGGCTTTCGTCCCAGGCCGGCAGCGCCGGCGATTTGCGTTTCGGCTGGCGCTCGATGTCCTGGGCGGCGGCGCGGCCGGCGACCAGGCATTCCAGCAGCGAATTGCTGGCCAGCCGGTTGGCGCCGTGCAGGCCGGTGTAGGCGGTCTCGCCGACCGCGTACAGGCCCGGCAGGTCGGTGCGCCCGCAAGTGTCGGTGACCACGCCGCCGCAGGTGAAGTGCACCGCCGGCACCACCGGAATCGGCTCCTTCGTGATGTCGATACCGAATTCCAGGCAGCGCGCGTAGATGGTCGGGAAGTGCTCCTTCAGGAATTCCGGCGGCTGGTGGCTGATGTCGAGGTCGACATGATCGAGCCCACGTTTTTTCATTTCGAAGTCGATCGCGCGTGCGACGATGTCGCGCGGCGCCAGCTCGGCGCGCTCGTCGTGCGCCGGCATGAAGCGGGTGCCGGCGGTGGCGCCGGCTTCGGCCGGCAGCTTCAAGAGGCCGCCTTCGCCGCGTACCGCCTCGCTGATCAGGAACGACTTGGCGTACGGGTGGTACAGGCAGGTCGGGTGGAACTGGATGAATTCCATGTTGGCGATGCGGCAGCCGGCGCGCCAGGCCATTGCGATGCCGTCGCCGGTCGCGGTGTCGGGATTGGTGGTGTACAGGTAGACCTTGCCGGCGCCGCCGGTGGCCAGCACCGTGTGTTCGGCCGCCAGCGTCACGACCTTGCCACTCTTGACATCCTGCAGGTACAGGCCGAGGCAGCGCGCCGCGACCGGCTTGCCGTCCATCCCGCGGCCGGCCTTCGGTTCGATCTTGCTCGACGTGATCAGGTCGATCGCGCAGTGGTCTTCCAGCAGCGTGATGTTCGGGTGGGTGCGCGCCTTCTGCTCCAGCGTCACCTGCACCGCATGGCCGGTGGCGTCGGCGGCGTGGATGATGCGACGCTGGCTGTGGCCGCCTTCGCGCGTCAGGTGGTAGCCGAGTTCGGCGGTTTCGTCACGGGTGAACGGCACGCCCTGTTCGATCAGCCATTCGATCGCCTGGCGGCTGTGCTCGACGATGAAGCGGGTCGCGGCTTCGTCGCACAGGCCGGCGCCGGCCACCAGCGTGTCGGCGATGTGCTGCTCGACGCTGTCGTGCGAATCGAGCACGGCGGCGATGCCGCCCTGAGCCCAGTTGCTGGCGCCGTCCAGCAGCGAGCGTTTCGAAATCAGCGCGACCTTGCGGGTCTGCGCCAGATGCAGGGCAACGGACAGGCCGGCCAGCCCGCTGCCGACGATGGCGACGTCGAATTTCATGAGAGGGGAATGTGCAGGAAGTGATGGATGCGTTGCCGTAACTATATTCCATTTGCCGGCCGGGTTTCCGCATTGCATCGAATCCACGCTGTGCTAACCTGCCGGGCATTCCATTTTGCACAACACAACACCATGCGGAAAATTCTGAAGGGATTGGGGATCGTCGTGCTGCTGCTGGCGCTGGCGCTGGTCGCGGCCTTTTTCTGGTACCGCGGCGCCAGCGCACCGCGCGTCGACGGCAAGCTGCAGTTGCAGGGGCCGCAGGCGGCGATCGACATCGTGCGCGACGCCGAAGGCATTCCGCACATCTACGCCAAGTCGGCCGCCGACGCCTATTTCGCGCTCGGCTTCGTGCACGCGCAGGACCGGCTATGGCAGATGGAATTGAACCGCCGCATCCCGGCCGGCACCATGGCCGAGATCCTCGGACCGAAGGCGGCCGACACCGACCGTTTCCTGCGCACGCTCGGCGTGCGCCGCAATGCCGAGGCGATCCTGGCCAACCTGGCGCCGGACGCGCGCGCCGCGCTGGACGCCTACGCCGCCGGCGTCAACGCCTACCTGGCCAACCGCAAGGGACCGCTGCCGCCGGAATTCCTGTTGACCGGCGCGCCGGCGCCGGCGCCGTGGCAGCCGGTCGATTCGATCGGCTGGCAGACCATGATGTCGTGGGACCTGGGCGCCAACTGGACCCAGGAACTGCTGCGCATGCGGCTGGCGCAGCGGCTGCCGCTGTCGCGTATCGAGCAGTTCCTGCCGCCGTATCCGGGCGACGCGCCGCTGCCGACCCAGGACTACACCGAGCTCTACCGCCAGCTGGCCGGCCTGACCCAGCAAATGGAAAAGGTGGCGGCCGCGGCGCCGCCGTCCTACGTCGACGGCATGGGTTCCAACAACTGGGTGGTGGCCGGCAGCCATACCGCCAGCGGCAAGCCGCTGTTGGCCAACGATCCGCACCTCGGCCTGTCGGCACCGGCGCTGTGGTATTTCGCCCATCTGTCGGCGCCCGGGCTGAACGTAATCGGCGCCACGCTGCCGGGCCTGCCGGCGGTGGTGCTGGGCCGCAACGATCGCATCGCCTGGGGCTTCACCAATACCGGGCCGGACGTGCAGGACCTGTTCATCGAGCGCGTCAACCCGGCCGATCCGAAGCAGTACCAGACGCCGGACGGCTGGGCCGATTTCAAGGTGCGCACCGAGACCATCAAGGTCAAGGGCGCGCCGGACGTGACGCTGGAGGTGCGCGAAAGCCGCCACGGCCCGATCATCAGCGGCGCGCTGGCGTTCGCCGACCGCGCCGGGCTGGATGCGAAGAACTACGTGATGGCCTTCGCCTGGACCGCGCTGCGGCCGGACGACCTGACGCTGCAGGCCGGCGTGCGCCTGAACCAGGCGCGCAACTGGCAGGAATTCCTGCAGGGCGTGCGCGATTTCGCGTCGCCGCAGCAGAACATGGTGTACGCCGACGTCGAGGGCAACATCGGTTTCGTCGCACCCGGCCGCATCCCGATCCGCAAGGCCGAGAACGACCTGCACGGGCTGGCGCCGGCGCCCGGCTGGGATGCGCGCTACGACTGGGCTGGCTTCATCCCGTTCGATTCGCTGCCGCACAGCTTCAACCCGGCCGACGGCATGGTCGCCACCGCCAACCAGAAGATCGTGGCGCCCGACTATCCGTATTTCCTGACGTCCGAATGGCATCTGCCATACCGCTACGACCGCATCGTCGAACTGCTGAAGGCGACCGCGAAGCATGACGTCGCCAGCTTCGGCGTGATCCAGAAGGACGTGCTGTCGCTGGCGGCACGCGAAGTGCTGCCGGTGCTGCTGCACACGCGCCCCGGCTCGGAGCGCTCGCGCGCGGCGCTGGCGGCGCTGGCCAAGTGGGATGGCACGATGGGCACGGCGCAATCCGAGCCGCTGATCTTCAACGCCTGGCTGCGCGAACTGTCGCGCCGCATGTTCGCCGACGAGCTGGGCGACGACCTGATGCGCGATTTCTGGTCGCTGCGTAACGTCCAGCAGCCGCTGGCCAACATCCTGACCAACCAGCCGCGGCTCGGCGCGTGGTGCGGCAACGCCCGCACGCCGCTATCGGCCGACCAGGCCGGCGCGCTGTGCGCCAAGCTGTTGACCGAATCGCTGGAAGCGACGCTCGACGACCTGCAGCGCCGCTACGGCGCGCCGGACCAGTGGCAATGGGGCAAGGCGCACGAGGCGCGCTCCGAGCACCGGCCGTTCGCCAAGGTGCCGGCGCTGGCGAAGGTGTTCGACATCCGCGTGCCGTCGCCGGGCGACAACTACACGGTCAACGTCGGCCGCTACAACCTGTCCGACGAGCAGGAGCCGTACGTCAATCACCACGCCGCCAGCCTGCGTGCGATCTACGACCTGGCCGACCCGGAGAATTCGCGCTTCATCCATTCCACCGGCCAGTCTGGCAACGCGCTGTTGCCGCTGTACCGCAACTACGCGCAGCGCTGGGCCGATGTCGCCTACCTGCCGATGCGCACGAAGCGGGAGTCGGTGCAGCAGGGCAGCATCGGCACGCTGACGCTGGAGCCGCGCTGACGCCTGGGAAGGCATGCATGGCCGGGCGCGCCGGCACGACGGTCGGAGAACGAGATCGATGGCGAGTCGTGAAGCATATGGAGTATGAGGTAAAAGCTGTTTATCGATGCGCGGGATGAGGGCATGGCTTCTGGAGTATGTGTCTGCGCCACGATTTCCTCGTAGCCCGGCCGACAAAAAAGCCGCCGGCATTGCGCCGGCGGCTTTTTTTCTACCGCGCCCGCGCCAGCCATAGCCGGCGCGGTTGCTAAGGGAACTTCAGCTGGCGTAGATGTCGTTGTTCTTGCTTTCCCTGACGAACAACGCGCCGACCACGACCGTAAACAGCGCGATTGCGATCGGATACCAGAGGCCGTAGTAGATGTCGCCCTTGAACGCCACCAGCGCGAACGCGGTGGTCGGCAGCAGGCCGCCGAACCAGCCGTTGCCGATGTGGTAGGGCAGCGACATCGAGGTGTAGCGGATCCGGGTCGGGAACATTTCGACCAGCGTCGCCGCCATCGGGCCGTACACCATCGTCACGTACAGCACCAGGACGAACAACAGCAGCAGCACCATCGGCTTGTTGATCTGCTCCGGGTCGGCCTTGGTCGGATAGCCGTGCGACTTGATCTCGGCCGCCAGCGCAGCAGAGAACTCCTTGTCCTTGGCCGCCGCTTCCTCCTTCGACAGGCCCTTGGCGTCATAGGCGGTCAGCGTCTTGTCGCCGATCGCCACCGTGGCCACCGTGCCCGGCTCGGCGTTGACGTTGGTGTAGTTGACCGAGGCTGCCGACAGCTTGGCCTTGACGATGTCGCAGGACGAGGTGAACTTCTTGGTGCCGGTCGGGTTGAACTGGAACTGGCAGGTGGCCGGATCGGCGGTGACGATCACCGGCGAGCTGTTCTGCGCCGCTTCCAGCGCCGGGTTGGCGTAGTGGGTCAGCGCGCCGAAGATCGGAAAGTAGGTCACCGCCGCCAGGAAGCAGCCGCCCAGGATGATCGGCAGGCGGCCGATCTTGTCCGACAGCGAGCCGAAGAAGATGAAGAACGGCGTCGCCAGCAGCAGCGAGGCGGCGATCAGGATGTTGGCGGTGGACAGGTCGACCTTCAGCGTCTGCGTCATGAAGAACAGCGAGTAGAACTGCCCGGTGTACCAGACCACCGCCTGGCCGGCCACCAGCACCAGCGCCAGCAGCACGATCTTCAGATTGGGCCAGCGCGCGAAGGATTCGGACAGCGGCGCCTTCGAGGTGCGGCCTTCCGACTTCATCTTGACGAAGGCGGGCGATTCGTTCATCGACAGCCGGATCCAGACCGAGATCGCCAGCAGCACCACCGAGATCAGAAACGGCACGCGCCAGCCCCAGTCGGCGAACGCTTCCTCGCCGATCGCGGTGCGGGTGCCCAAGATCACCATCAGCGACAGGAACAGGCCGAGCGTGGCGGTGGTCTGGATCCAGGCGGTGAAGGCGCCGCGCTTGTTGTTCGGTGCGTGCTCGGCGACATAGGTGGCGGCGCCGCCGTATTCGCCACCCAGCGCCAGTCCCTGCAGGATGCGCAGCGTGATCAGGATCACCGGCGCCGCCAGCCCGACCGACGCGTAGTTCGGCAGCAGGCCGACGGCGAAGGTGGATATGCCCATGATAACGATGGTCACCAGGAAGGTGTACTTGCGGCCGATCATGTCGCCCAAGCGGCCGAACACCAGCGCGCCGAACGGCCGCACGATGAAGCCGGCAGCGAACGCCAGCAGCGCGAAGATGAAGCCGGTGGTCGGATCGACGCCGGAAAAGAACTGCTTGGCGATGATGCCAGCCAGCGAGCCGTACAGGTAGAAGTCGTACCACTCGAATACGGTGCCGAGCGACGAAGCGAAGATGACCTTGCGCTCCTCCGCGGTGATGCGCCGGCTGACTGCCTGCTGTGCTGTTGCCATCCATGTCTCCTTGTGTGATGGAAAAGGGGTATGCGCATCGGTCTTTGCGACGCTTGCATGGGGCGCAGTGTGCTGGCGAAAACTTACGCGGTGCTTGCTGGAAACTTACAAAAACTTACGGATGGCAAGACAAGAGCGCTGGATGTGGGCCGACGGAAACGGCCGCCGTGCAAGGCAAGCGGAGGTGCTCGCGGCAGTGCATCATTTTTACGAACGATCGTACTAAATATGCTATTCTCGGTGCTGAATTTTCCGGTTCCGGACCGGCCGCGAGGGGAACGCCACCCGGCAGCCCGGCCGACCTACCCTGACATTCCATCATCCAACGAGGAGATTCAAATGACCGACGCCGTCATCGTATCCACCGCCCGCACCGGCCTGGCCAAGTCCTGGAAGGGCGCCTTCAACATGACGCACGGCGCCACCATGGGCGGCCACGTGCTGAAGGCGGCAATCGAGCGCGCCAAGCTGGAACCGGGCGAGATCGAGGACGTCATCATCGGCTGCGCCAATCCGGAAGGTGCCACCGGCGGCAACATCGCGCGCCAGATCGCGCTGCGCGGCGGCTGCCCGGTCACCACCGCCGGCATGACCATCAACCGCTTTTGCTCGTCCGGCCTGCAGACCATCGCCACCGCCGCCCAGCGCGTGATCGCCGGCGAAGGCGAGATCTACGCTGCCGGCGGCGTCGAGTCGATTTCCTGCGTGCAGCAGGAAATGAACATGCACATGATGATGGAAGTCTGGCTGAAGCAGAACAAGCCGGAAATCTACTGGCCGATGCTGCAGACCGCCGAAAACGTCGCCAAGCGCTACCAGATCAGCAAGGAGCGCCAGGACGAATACGGCGTGCAGAGCCAGCAGCGCGCCGCCGCCGCGCAGGCCGCCGGCAAGTTCGACGACGAAATCGTGCCGATGACCACCATCATGGGCGTGGCCGACAAGGCGACCGGCATGCTGACCACGCGCGAAGTGACGATTTCCGCCGACGAAGGCATCCGCGCCGACACCACGCTGGAAGGCGTGTCGAAAATCCGCACCGCGGTGCCGGGCGGCGTGATCACCGCCGGCAATGCCAGCCAATTCTCGGACGGCGCGTCGGTGGCGGTGGTGATGAGCGACAAAGTGGCAGCGGCCAAGGGCCTGCAGCCGCTCGGTATCTTCCGCGGCTTCGCAGTGGCCGGCTGCGAACCGGATGAAATGGGCATCGGTCCGGTGTTCGCAATCCCGAAACTGTTGAAGCAGACCGGCCTGAAGGTCGAGGACATCGACCTGTGGGAACTGAACGAAGCGTTCGCGGTGCAGGTGCTGTACTGCGCCGACAAGATCGGCATCCCGATGGACCGCCTGAACGTCAACGGCGGCGCAATCGCGGTCGGCCACCCGTACGGCGTGTCGGGCGCGCGCCTGACCGGCCACGCGCTGATCGAAGGCAAGCGGCGCGGCGCCAAGTACGTGGTGGTGACCATGTGCATCGGCGGCGGCCAGGGCGCGGC
>JBAUJK010000079.1:0-3530 GCA_049683695.1 Burkholderiaceae bacterium | reverse complement strand
CGGCATCGTGGTCGCTTCTTCCGACGATCCGTGGTGTCAACTGGAGCGCGCCCGCCTATGGGCTGGCCAGTGGGGCGCGCAATGGCACGACATCGGCGCGCGCGGCCACATCAATGCCGACAGCGGCCTCGGCGACTGGTCGGAGGGGCAGCGCTGGCTGCGGCAGCTGGCTGCCGCCGCCTAGCGGCGACCGGGCTGCAAGCCGCGCCAGCCCACGTTCGCGGGCCGCCAAACGTTTGACGCCCGCTGTGGAAAACCCTTATAATCCCGTGGCTTTGGGAAAGTACCGGCGGCAGCTAGCGCCGGTGTGCACGCGACGCGGGTCGCACGGTTGGGACGGACATGCGGCGGATCGTCGTCTTGCAATTTCTCGTCACGCTGGCGGTCGGCGCAGTTGCCGGCTGGATCGCCGGATGGCATGGCTTCTGGTCGGCCGTGCTTGGCGGGCTATGCTGCGTGGTGCCGAATGCGTTGTTCGCGCTGCGCCTGTTCGTCAACGCGCAAAAGCCCGGCGGCGCCAATCCGATGTCGTTTTTCATCGGCGAATTTATCAAGATTGCATTGACGGTGGCGCTATTGGGCGCGGCCGGCTGGCTGTACCGCGATTTGAACTGGCTGGCGCTGATCGCCGGCTTCATCGCGGCACTGAAAAGTTACGTTATCTTATTATTCAGACACTGACATGGCAACCGATCTAGCTGTTGAGGGCGCGCACCAGGCGTCGGCCCATGCGCCGACCGCTTCCGAATACATCGTTCACCACCTGACGCATTTCTCGACCACGCATCAGTCCAAGATCGTCGATTTTTCGGTGATCAACATGGATACGCTGTTCTGGTCGATCGCGGTCGGCATCATCGGCTCGGCCGTGATGTGGATGGTGGCGCGGCGCGCCACTTCCGGCACCCCGGGTCGTTTCCAGGCCTTCGTCGAAATGATCGTCGAAATGGTCGAGGACCAGTCCAAGGCGATCGTCCATGGCGACCGCCGCTTCATCGCGCCGATGGCGCTGACCGTGTTCATCTGGGTGGTGCTGATGAACTCGATGGACTTCCTGCCGGTGGACATGGTTTCCGGCCTGCTCGGCCTGCTTGGCCTGGAGCAAGCCGTCCCCTATCAGCGCATCGTCCCCACCGCCGACCTGAACGGCACGCTTGGCATGGCGCTCGGCGTATTCGCGCTGATGATCTACTACAACCTGAAGATCAAGGGCGCCGGCGGCTTCGTACACGAACTGTTCTGCGCGCCATTCGGCGCCCATCCGGCGCTGTGGATCCCGAACCTGGCGCTGAACATCATCGAGTTCGTGGCCAAGACCGTGTCGCTGGCGATGCGACTGTTCGGCAACATGTATGCAGGCGAGTTGATCTTCCTGCTGATCGCGCTGCTCGGTTCGACCGCTACCTGGTGGGGCTTCGGCATGCACGTGTTCGCCGGCACGATCTGGGCCATCTTCCATATCCTGATTGTCATCCTGCAGGCCTTCATCTTCATGATGCTGGCCCTGGTGTATGTCGGTCAGGCGCATGAAAGCCACTGACGCGGATTGGAAGCACAGGCAGGTTTCGCAGTATCTGGGGTTTGGGTTTTAACTTTTTTCGACTTTGACTATCTAAGGAGTTTTCATGACTAACGTCGCTCTCGTCGCTCTGGCTTGTGGTTTGATCATCGGTTTGGGCGCCATCGGCGCTTGTATCGGCATCGGTATCATGGGCGGCAAATTCATCGAAGCCTCGGCCCGCCAGCCGGAATTGATGAATACCCTGCAAACCAAGATGTTCCTGCTGGCCGGCCTGATCGACGCGGCCTTCCTGATCGGCGTCGGTATCGCGATGATGTTCGCGTTCGCCAACCCGTTCGCTGGCTGATCCCGGATCCGCAACCGCTGGTTCTCACGCCGCCGGCCTGATTCGCGGAATCGGGTCCGGCGCACGTCATTTTTCAGAAGGAAATCACCGTGAACTTAAATGCAACGATGTTTGCGCAGTTCGTGGTCTTCTTCATCCTCGCGTGGTTCACGATGAAGTTCATCTGGCCGCCGCTGATGAAGGCGCTGGATGAGCGCGCCCAGAAGATCACCGAGGGCCTGGCCGCCGCCGATCGCGGCAAGGCCGAAATGGCTGCTGCCGAAAAGCGCGTGCAGATGGAATTGTCGGCCGCCCGCGACGAGGGCCAGAAGCGCATCGGCGACGCCGAGCGGCGCGCATTGAGCATCGTCGAGGACGCCAAGAAAGCTGCAGCCGAGGAAGCGGCGCGCATCATCGCCGCCGCCCGCGACGAGGCCGCGCAGCAGGTGACGCAGGCGCGCGAAGCGTTGCGCGCCGAAGTTGCCGGCCTGGCGGTCAAGGGCGCCGAGCAGATCCTGAAGCGCGAAGTGAATGCCGCGGCCCACGCGGACCTGCTGAACCAGCTGAAAACCGAGCTGTAATATGGCCGAACTCGCAACGATTGCCCGTCCCTACGCCGAAGCGCTGTTCCGTGTCGCCCAGTCCGGCAATCTGGCCGCCTGGTCGGGCCTGGTATCCGAAATGGCGCAGATCGCCGCCCATCCCGATTTCCAGGCACTCGCCGGCAACCCCAAGCTGTCGGATCAGCAAGTGGCCGACACCCTGCTCGGGCTGCTGAAGACACCGGCCTCCGCCGAAGCGAAGAACTTCGTCGCGATGCTGGCCGAAAACGGACGCCTGGCGCTGCTGCCGGAAATCGGTGCGCAGTTTCACGAGCTGAAGAACGCCCAGGAAGGTGCGGCCGACGCCCAGATCACCAGTGCCTTCGCACTGACCGATGCCCAGGTGCAAGAGCTGGTGACGGCGCTGGAAAAGAAATTCGGACGCAAGCTCAATCCGTCGGTGACCGTCGACGACTCCCTGATCGGGGGCGTGCGCGTGGTGGTCGGCGATGAAGTGCTCGACACGTCGGTGCGCGCCAAGCTGCAGCAGATGCACGTGGCGCTGGCCGCGTGACGCACACGGCGCGCAGAACAGAGAATACTTTTAGGAGTTAACATGCAACTCAACCCGTCTGAAATCAGTGAACTGATCAAGAGCCGGATTCAAGGGCTCGGTGATTCCGCCGAGATTCGCAATCAGGGCACCGTGATTTCCGTGTCCGACGGCATCTGCCGCATCCATGGGCTGTCCGACGTGATGCAGGGCGAGATGCTGGAATTCCCGGGCAATACCTTCGGCCTGGCGCTGAACCTCGAGCGCGACTCGGTCGGCGCCGTTATCCTGGGCGAATACGAGCACATTTCCGAAGGCGACACCGTCAAGACCACCGGTCGCATCCTGGAAGTGCCGATCGGCCCGGAACTGAAGGGCCGCGTGGTCAACGCGCTCGGCCAGCCGATCGACGGCAAGGGTCCGATCAACACCAAGCTGACCGCGCCGATCGAAAAGATCGCGCCGGGCGTGATCGCGCGCCAGTCGGTGTCGCAGCCGATGCAGACCGGCCTGAAGGCGATCGACTCGATGGTGCCGATCGGCCGCGGCCAGCGCGAACTGATCATCGGCGACCGCCAGACCGGCAAG
>JBAUJK010000078.1:0-3895 GCA_049683695.1 Burkholderiaceae bacterium | reverse complement strand
AGGATTCCCGCCGCTTCCTCGAAAAGCACAATTACGCACCGAGCGACGAAGCGCTGCAGGCAGCCGGCCTGATCGCCGCCGTGCGCGACGTCAGCTTCGACGTCCACGAAGGTGAAATCCTGATCGTCATGGGATTGAGCGGCTCCGGGAAATCGACGCTGATTCGCTGCCTGACGCGGCTGATCGAACCGAGCGCCGGTCAGGTGGTCTTCGACGGCCGCGACCTACTGAGCGCATCGGCGCGCGAGCTGACGGAAATCCGGCGCCGCAAGATGGGCATGGTATTCCAGCACTTCGGCCTGCTGCCGCACCGCACCGTGCTGGAAAACGTCGCCTTTCCACTCGAACTGCAGAACGTACCGCGCGAAGAGCGCCTGCAGCGCGCGCGCGAACTGGTGGAAACGGTCGGCCTGGCCGGCCGCGAGCACAATTTTCCGCACCAGCTGTCGGGCGGCCAGCAGCAGCGCGTCGGCATCGCCCGCAGTCTGATGGGCGAGACCGAAGTCTGGTTCCTGGACGAACCCTTTTCCGCGCTCGACCCGCTGATCCGGCGCGAAATGCAGGATGAATTCCTCGGCCTGCAATCGCGGCTGAACAAGTCGATCGTGTTCGTCACCCACGATTTCGACGAAGCGGTGCGGCTCGGCACCCGCATCGCGATCATGAAGGATGGCCGCCTGGCGCAGATCGGCACCGCCGAAGAACTGCTGCTGGAACCGGCCGACGACTACGTGAAGAAATTCGTCATGCATGCGCCGCGCGCCAAGCTGATTACCGCGCGCAAGATCATGGTGCCGGCCGCCGGCGGCGAGCGCGCGCCCGGCGCAATCCGGCAGACCGACGTGTTGCAGGACATCGCCGCCCGGGTGCTGCAGTCCGATAGCGCGCTGCCGGTGGTCGATGCCGAAGCGCGGGTGGTCGGCCATATCGGCCGCGAGCATCTTTCGCAGGCGTTGTTCTCATGAACGGCGGCTCCCTGACCATCCGTGCGGCGGCACGACGGCGCTTCCCCAGCCCAAGGCTGGCACCGGCCCTGTTGGCCACCGCCGCGATCCTGGTGCTGGCGTGGATCGCCGCCACGCGGCCGGACTGGGCGCTGCGCTATCCGTCCGGCTGGAGGCTGCCGGCCAAGGACTGGATCGACGCCTTCTTCGAATGGCTGGTGTACAGCGTCAAGTTCTTCGAAGGCAGTGCCTTCGAAACCTCGCCCCGGCAGCTGGCGCGCGGCTTCGTCGCGCTGATGGCGCAGCCGCTCGGCATCGTCCAATCGCTGTTGTTCGAGGGCTTCAGCGAGCGCATCCCGGCCTTGCCGTGGCTGACGCTGACCGGGCTCGCGGCGATCCTCGGCCACTGGCTGGGCGGCTGGCGCAGCGCGCTGCTGGCCGGCCTGACGTTCCTGTACCTGTCGCTGTTCGGGGTCTGGGAAACGTCGATGCAAACCTTGGCTCTGGTGCTGGTGACGGTGCCGCTGGTGTTCGTGCTCGGGCTCACGCTCGGCATTCCGATGGCCAAGAGCCGGCATGTCGAAGCCGTACTGACGCCGCTGTTCGACATCCTGCAGAGCATGCCGCCGTTTGCCTACCTGGTACCGATCGCGGTGCTGTACGGCGTCGGCGACGTGCCGGCGATGGTGGCCACCGCTGTGTTCGCGGTGCCGCCGGTGGCGCGCTGCGTCGCGCTCGGCCTGAAGGCGGTCAGTCCGGAACTGATCGAGGCCGGCCTGATGATGGGCTGCACGCGCTGGCAAATGCTGTGCAAGGTGCGCATGCCGGCGGCGCGCAACGTGCTGCTGGTGGGCCTGAACCAGGGCATCATGCAGACGCTGGCGATGATCGTGCTGGCCTCCCTGATCGGTGCCGCCGGCCTCGGCAGCGAACTGCTGACCTCGTTACAGTCGCTGCAGCTGGGTGAGGCGCTGGAGCAGGGAGTGGCGATCGTCGTCATCGCCGTGGTGCTGGACCGCCTCAGCCGCGCCTATGCGATGAAGCCGCCGGTTCACGTCGACGCTGCGCTGCCGTGGCGGCAGCGCCACCCCCACCTGTTACTGGCGCTGCTGTTCGGCGTGGCCAGCCTGGTACTGGCACGGCGGTTTCCGGAACTCGCGGTGCTCGACTCTGGCCATGCAGTCACCACCGCGCCGCTGTGGAACGCCGGCATCGACTGGATCACGCTGCATTTCTACGATCCGGTGCAGGCATTTCGCAACTTCGCGCTGACCGGCGTGCTGATCCCGATCCGCGCCTTCTTCCAGGGTATCCCGTGGCCGCTGTTCGCCGGCATCGCCGCCCTGCTTGGTTATCGGCTGGGCGGCTGGCGGCTGGCGTTGGCGGCCGGCCTGCTGTTGCTGTTTCCGGCGGCGACCGGGCTGTGGAAGCAGACGATGACGACCGTCTACATGATCGGCACCGCGGCCGTGCTCTGCATGATCACAGGCTTTGCCATCGGCCTGATCGCCTCACGCAGCGCGCGCCTGTCGGCGCTCGCAGCCGGCGTCTGCGACTTCCTGCAGACCTTCCCTTCCTTCATCTACCTGATTCCGGTGGTGATGCTGTTCAAGGTCAGCGACCTGTCGGCGATCATTGCCGTGCTGCTGTTCGCGGTGGTGCCGATGATCCGCTACACGATGCTCGGCCTGCGCAGTGTGCCGCCTACCCTGCTGGAAGCGGTCATCCAGCAAGGCGCGACCCGCAGCCAGCGCCTGCTGAAGGTCGAGCTGCCGATCGCGCTGCCGGAGATCATGCTGGGCGTCAACCAGGTTATCTTCATGGCACTGTTCATGGTCGCCATTACGTCGCTGATCGGAACGCAGGACCTCGGCGCGGAGATCAATGCGGCGCGTTCCGGCAACGAGATCGGCAAGGCGCTGGTCGCGGGCCTGTGCATTGCCTTTCTGGGGATTGCCGCCGACCGCCTGATCGGCGCCTGGGTAAGGAAGCGGAAGGCCCGGCTGGGGGCCGCATGACGGCTCTTGGCCGATGGCAATCGATGACAGAACTGCGTAAAATGCGCGGCATGCGGGTGTAGCTCAATGGTAGAGCAGAAGCTTCCCAAGCTTACGACGAGGGTTCGATTCCCTTCACCCGCTCCAGCTTGAATTGCTTGCAAGGCACCCGCTCCGGTGCCTTTTTTCATCTTCGCGCCCTGCGCCTACCGTCGCCCGCCATGCCTGACAACAAATCCGGGAAGCCGCTGTTCTACGATCCGACCGAGCGCCGCATCCGCAGCTTCGTCACCCGCGCCGGGCGGCTGTCGACGGCGCAGGCACGCGCGCTGGAAGAACTCGGACCGCGCTTCTGCATCCCGTATGCCAAGGAAGTGCTCGACCTGGAACAGGCGTTCGGACGGCGGGCGCCGACGATCTTCGAAATCGGCTTCGGCATGGGCGAAACCAGCGCGCAAATCGCCGCCGGCATGCCGGACAGGAATTTCCTTGGCGTCGAGGTGCATACGCCGGGGGTCGGCAGCCTGCTGAAGCTGATCGGCGAACAGGGACTGACCAACCTGCGGCTGATCCAGCACGACGCGGTCGAGGTGCTGACGCACATGATCGCACCGCAATCTCTGGCCGGCGTGCACGTGTTCTTCCCCGACCCATGGCACAAGGCGCGCCACAACAAGCGGCGCCTGATCCAGCCGCCGCTGGTGCAGCTGCTGGCGTCGCGCCTGGCGCCCGGCGGTTATCTGCATTGCGCCACCGACTGGGAAGACTATGCACGGCAGATGCTGGAAGTGCTTGGCGCCGAACCGGCGCTGCAGAACAGTGCCGAAGGTTTCGCCGAACGCCCGGACTACCGGCCGGTGACCAAGTTCGAAAACCGCGGTCTGCGGCTCGGGCACGGGGTGTGGGACCTGGTGTTTTTCAAGCGCTGAAAAGACCGCGCCGCTGCTGCATTCG
>JBAUJK010000077.1:0-20438 GCA_049683695.1 Burkholderiaceae bacterium | reverse complement strand
AAGCCGATGGCGACCAGCCACAGCATGATCTTCAGCGCGGAGGCCGAAGGAGCGGCGGCGATCGGCGAGCTGGCGGACATCGGCTGGGAGAGGGCAGGGCTGCGAAGCCGTCCTACTGGGGCATTGGCTTGTTGTTGGTCAGGTCGACCAGCCCACGGATGAGCCGGTAGGCCTTCCAGATCCAGGCGATCGCCAGGATCGGCACGCCGATGATGATGCCGATGAAGGTGAAGATGCACAGCCAGCCGATCGCGCTCCAGATCAGGAACCACCAGAACGAGCGGATCTGCCAGCTATGGTGGCTGTAGACGAAGGTGCCGGCGGTTTCCGGGCGCTTGACGTAGCTGATGATCAGCGGGATGAAGGAAAACAGCCCCATTGAAAATACCAGGCTCGCGGCGTGGAAGATGTACAGCCAGAAAGCCAGGTTCTTGCGGGATTCCAGATAGGGGTCGAAGACGATTTCCTGCGCCATGTGGGGTTTCCTTGTCGGTCGGGAAAGATTGGACGGCGGTGGCCGGCTCCGGTTCGCGGCGACGTGGCCGGCGACCGTCCCGGCAGGGTACCGCAGCCGGCGAATCACTGCATGGTTGCGAGCTCCAGGCCACCCCAGCTGCCGCCCAGCGCGGTTGCCTGCGCCGTGACCGCGTTGAGATGGCTGACGGCCGGCGCGCGACTGGTCGGTCTTCACCGGCACCGATTGCCGGGCCAGTTGCGGCGCTTCGTTCTGTACCTGTACTTGCTGCTCAAGGAAGCACAGCGCCTGGTCCTGCGGCCGGGCGCCGAGCAAGACCGCCATGGTGATCATCATGATCGGTCCCAGGGCATCAGCCCGGACAGGTTGGCGCCTTGCAGGTGTCTTGATATCGCGCGTTGGAAGCGCGGTCGTCGGCACGGAAAAGGCGGATGCCGGCCATTGGTACTCCACTGCCAGGACAAGCGACTTTGTGTTTGCCATTCGCCTCCCAGCCTCGAGCCTTTGCCGAGCAGGCATGTCGCGCCGGGAACGGAGCACGGCACCGAGGATTCGGGGCGGCCTGAATCGCGGCCGAGACACGACCGGTTTGGCGATCGCCATTGCGGTTCTCGGGTCGCCAACGACGCTTGGCCCGCAAAGCCATGAATTTGGCTGCGCCGGTTACTGACGGATCCGGCCCTGGCTTTTACAGTCCGGCCTCAACCAACAAGACCTCGCTGCTTCGCGTGCCGACACCATGCCGGCGCGCGTCAGGCAGCCGGCGCAAGACCATTTTTTGGGAGGAAACGATGAAGTTGAAAGCGGGCATGGCAGCCTTGTCTGGCGCAGTGGTATTGACGGTGTCCGGCCTGGCACCGGCATCGGCGGCGATTTCCGGCGATGTGATCAGGATCGGTTTCATCACCGACATGTCCGGTCCGTATGCCGATCTCGACGGTCCCGGCGGGGTCGAGGCAGTCAAGATGGCGATCGCCGACGCCGGCGGCAGCATCGATGGTAAGAAGATCGAGCTTCTGACGGCAGATCACCAGAACAAAGCCGACGTCGCTGCCGGCAAGGCCCGCGAATGGTTCGATCAGCAGGGCGTGGACATGCTGTTGGGCGGCACAAATTCGGCGGTAAGCCTGTCGCTGGCTAAGCTGGCAGCGGACAAGAAGAAGGTATTCATTGCGGTTGGAGCCGGCAGCGCGCGCCTGACCAACGAGGACTGCACGTCTTACACCGTTCACTACGCCTACGATACCGTGGCGCTGGCCAGAGGGACCGGCGGTGCGCTGGTCAAGCAGGGCGGTCAGAGCTGGTATTTCCTGACTGCCGATTATGCGTTCGGCACCTCGCTGGAGAAGGACACTGTCGATGTCGTGAAGGCGAACGGCGGCCAGGTGCTGGGGGCGGCCAGGCATCCGCTGGCTGCGTCAGATTTTTCCTCGTTCCTGCTGCAGGCGCAGGCGTCGAAGGCGCAGATCCTCGGCCTGGCCAATGCCGGCAGCGACACCATCAATGCGATCAAGGCAGCCAACGAGTTCGGCGTCAACAAATCGATGAAGCTGGCCGGCCTGCTGATGGGGATCAACGACGTTCATGCGCTGGGCTTGGCGCTGACGCAGGGGATGTATCTGACCGACGGCTGGTATTGGGACCTGAACGAGAAATCCCGTCACTGGTCGAAGCGCTTCTTCGAAAAAATGAAAAAGATGCCGTCCATGCTGCATGCGGCCGATTACTCCGCCACCTGGCAATACCTGAATGCAGTCAAAACGGTGCAAAGCGACGACCCGGACCGCGTGATGGCCCACCTGAAAAAGACCCGGATCGACGACATGTTCGCCCAGGGCGGCGTGGTACGGCCGGATGGCCGCATGGTGCACGACATGTATCTGATGGAAATCAAGAAGCCGGCGGAATCCCGCTATCCATGGGATTACTACAAGGTGCTGCGGACCATTCCCGGCGATC
This sequence comes from Burkholderiaceae bacterium, assembly GCA_049683695.1. Lineage (GTDB taxonomy): Bacteria > Pseudomonadota > Gammaproteobacteria > Burkholderiales > Burkholderiaceae_D > DATJCV01. Next base: position 18,004 of record JBAUJK010000077.1, on the reverse strand, counting down.
AGGTATTCATGGCCAAGGCCGAGTCCCGCTGCGCTCTCTGGAAATGATCCTCTAGTCCGAACATTCGTTTGCGGAGCAGAGCGGAAGCCACGCCAGCGCATCACAAGAGCGTTCAGCTATCCCTTTCTCCTTGGCTCGGGCTGCTTCCCGGCAGAAGGGCTCGGGCTGTTCGGTCCCGGATATCGCCGGTGGCGGTATCCGGGATTTTTTCGATTGAGCAAAGGCAAGCCTCGTGAACTTGGCCGCGAATGCCAGCAGTTTGGCCGCTAAAGTCACTGAAGTCGCCGGCGGAGATGGTGACAATGCTTGAGTGCCGGTACCGCGCTCGCAAGAAACCGGCCGTTTCGATGGAGGCGACCGCCTCGTCCCTCGGAGCGGATCACACGATATAAAAAAATACAAGGAGACAGGCATGGACGACTACCGTACTTGAGCCGGATGACGCGGCACCCCGCCGCTTTCACTCCCGGCATTGCCGGCATTTCGGCGGCTATCAACGAATCTCAGGACGAGGCTGGCCACCTCACTTCAAATCGGATCGGTAATCAAGCCGGTCCGCATCCGGAAACGGCGTCGACCGGCGCCCGCGCTGGATTTCATTCATCGTAAGGAGGAGACATGGCAAATCGTAAACTGGCCGGCATCGCGGTGCTGGCAGCATCGTGCGCGCTACTGGCTGCCTGTGGCGGCGGCGATAGCTCCGTCCCGGACGGACCGGAGGTGCGCAGCACCACCTATGGGCAGATCCAGGGCGTCGACGATACGAAGAATACCGGCACGTATTTCTGGAAAGGCGTGCCATTTGCCAAGCCGCCGGTCGGTGCGCTGCGATGGAAGGCGCCGGTGGAGCCGGCTGCCTGGACCGGGAAACTGGCAACCAAGAGTTTCGGCAACGCCTGCATCCAGAATGGCCGCCTGTACGGCCCGGGCTCCAACAATACCTATGACGCGACCATCGGCACCACGCTCAATACGCCGGTCGGCAGCGAGGATTGCCTGACACTGAATATCTGGCGCCCGGCGAACGACACCAAGGACCTGCCGGTGATCCTGTTCCTGTATGGCGGCAGCAACATCTCCGGCTACACCGCCGATCCGGTGTACGACGGTGCCAAACTGGCCAAGATCGCCAACGCGGTGGTGGTCACCGCCAACTACCGGGTCGGACCGTTCGGCTTCTTCAACCTGGCGCAGCTGAAGACCGGCGCCAACGCCAACGACGATTCCGGCAACTTCGCCGCGCTGGACAACATCCAGGCGCTGAAATTCATCCAGAGCAACATCGCCAACTTTGGCGGCAACAAGAACAACGTCACGGTCATGGGCCAATCGGCCGGCGCCATCAACGTCTGGGCATTGGTGGCGTCGCCGCTGACCAACGGCCTGTTCCACCGGGCGGCGCCGCTGTCGGGCGGCATCTCGCTGCAATCGAACTTGCCGGCCGGGGCGCTGGCGACACTCAGCCCGGCATCGGCCTATGCGACCCAGGCCAACCTGTTGCTGTACCACCTGCTGATCGCCGACGGCAAGGCGACCGACCTCGCCTCCGCCCAGCAGTACGCGGCGACCCAGACCGATGCGCAAATCGCCGACTATATGCGCGGCAAGGATGCCAAGACGATCCTGACCACGCTACTGCTGAATGGCTTGACCGGTTCCGGCCCGATTCCGGAAGGCACGGTGGTACCGCTCGATCCGATCGGCGCCATGGCGGCCGGCAATTACCGCAAGGTACCGATCCTGGCCAGCATGACCGCCGAAGAGGGCAAGCTGTTCCAGTCGCTGTTCGCGCTGCTGCCCGGCTTCCCGCCCGGATTCATCATTTCCGACGCCACCCGTTTCGAGCTGATGAGAACCTACAAGCCGGATGCGGCGCCGGCCGTCACGCTAATGGATCTGATCAACCCGTTCTACCTGCCGCCGGAGACGCCGGTCACCGGGTACAACGCGGCAGCAGCCTTTTTCACCAACAACTTCTTCGCGCCGAGCCGCGACAACGCGCTCAATACGTTGATCACGCAGCAGCCGAACAACGTCTGGTACTACCAGTTCAATTGGGCCCAGGAGCCGGCGCCGTGGAACGTCGTGTATGGCGCCGCCCATGCGTTCGACCTGCCGTTCATTTTCGGCAATTTCGGCCCCTCGCTGTTCTCCAGTGTCGTCAACAGCAGCGCCAACGCGCCCGGCCGGCTGGCGCTGTCGGACGCGATGATGAGTTCGATCGCCGCGTTCGCCAAGAACGGTGATCCGAACAATGCGGCGCTGGGCGTGAACTGGGCACCATGGCCGAAGAAGCTGATATTCGACGCCAGCCTGACGCAGAAGCAGATCACGCTCCAGTAAGGCAGGAACGGGGTGGCGCAGGTGCGCCGCCCCGATCGTTCAGCACTGAGACCATGGCTGTGGCTTTCAGCAGTGCGAGTCGATCGCCGCGCATGCGTAGAAGAGGCGAGAAATGTCCAAAAAATTCCTGTTTTCAGTATTGGCCGCCATCTGCCTAGTCCAGCCCGTGCATGCCGATGAAGTGCGGATTGGCGTGGTGACCGGAATCAGCGGGCCGATCGCGGAAACGGCGCAGGACATCCTCAAGATCACGCGCGCCTATCTGGACTCGGTCAACGCACAAGGCGGCATCAACGGCAACCGCCTCGTGCTCGTGACGAAGGACGATCAGTACGATCCGAAAAAAACGGCGCCGCTTGCCGAGGAGGTGATCGCCACCGACAAGGTGGTCGCGATCGTCAACAGCGCCGGTACGGCGCAGACGATTGGCCTGATCAAGTCGCGTGTTCTCAACAAATACCGGGTTCCCCTGGTGGGGGTGTACAGCGGCTCCGACGCGCTGCGCGGACCTGGTTCCGAAGAGATATTTCATACCCGGGCGACCTACAGCCAGGAAGTGATGAAAATTGCCCGGCTTGCCTCCACGCTGGGGATGCATCGCGTTGCCGTCCTGTACCAGGAAGATGCATTTGGCGAGGGCATTCTGCAAAGCCTCCAGGTGGCCGAAAAGGAGTACAACTTACAGGTGATCCTGAAGGCCGGCTACAAGCCGGGCGCCAAGGATTTCAAGGCCCAGGCCCAGGCGGTCCGCGCCGCGCAGCCGCAGGCGATCTTCCTGATGGGCGTACCAGATTCCGCCTATCAATTCATGAAAGTCTACGATGCGCCGAGCGGCGCCGCGCAGATCTATGCGCTGTCCTTTGTCACGCCGAAGTTTCTGGCGGATGCGGCTGGCGAAGCGAAGGTGCGCGGCATCGGCATTTCGCAGGTGGTCCCCAATCCGAATTCGGAGGCGTTGCCGCTCATCAAGGATTTCCGGACATTGGCGAGCGGCCCTTTCGGCAATGGCATTGCGACCAGCCCCGTGACGCTCGAAGGCTACCTGAACATACGCCTGGTGGTGGAGGCCATCAGGCTGGCCGGCCCGAATCCGACCGGGGAAAAAGTGATGCACAGCCTGGCATCGATGCGGAATCACCGGATAGGCGGCTTTCCGATCGATTTCTCGGACATGCGGCGCAGCGGTTCCAGCTATCTGGACATTGCGGTGATCGGACGCAATGCACGCCTGTTGTATTAGCCGCGCGCATCCTGGAAGCAGCAAGCGCGCAGTCGGCATGCCTGCTTGCGTAGCGGCCCGAGTCGATGGGGCAAAGGGATCAAATGCAGGTGGTGGATCTTAAGCTGGGCGTTCGCGTCACTCTCGCTGTCTCAAGCAGTCTGTTGTTCCTGATCGTCGTCGCTGTGGGTGCGATGCACAGCATCGATACGATATCGTCGTCTGTGTTGGCTGGAATACTCCTCGTCGCCGGGTCCTTCGGTGGATCACTACGTTGCGCCTGGCTGGTCTACGGTTTTGGTCGGTCACTGCGCCAGGCCGCCGCGAAGGGGACGACGCATTTGCATGAGCAGGCGGTTGCACTGGCACTGGCGCTACCCGGGTTCCGGCTGGGGGCGCGCGAATTCGGCAGCGCCGAAGAGGCCGCCGACATGGCAAAACGCGCGGTGGCGCATATGGCGCAGCATGGCAGCTCGGAATTGATCGCCGATATCAACATACTGGGCAAAGGCCGTTTCGTCGATCGCGATCTCTATCTCAGCGTGTATTCATTGGGATTCCAGTGCGTCGCGCACGGCGCCAACCCGCGGCTGGCAGGTGTCGACGGCACCTGCTTCAAGGATGCCGAAGGCAAGCTGTTTGTGCGGGACATCGTCACCTCCGCCGGGGCGAAGGGCTGCGGCTGGGTCGACTACCAGTGGGCCCATCCCGTCACGAAAAAAATTCTGCGCAAGTCGACTTATTTCGAGAGGGCAGAAGATCTCGTCATAGCCTGCGGCTTCTACAAAAGCTGAATTCCTCCGTTGCCGGCTCCGCGCCGGCTGTGGTCGGCGCTGGTCCCCTTGTCTCGGCTTCCATTGCCGCAAAACCGCGCACATGGCCCACGGTATTCCCAGTCCTGGGCATGCGCCGCTGCATGACGCGATGCAGCATTGACGGATACGTACAGGAATCGGTAATTGTCTTATAGTAAGTCTCGCAGTCTCTGTGGATTTCGCGGCCAACTTCAGGCGTCACGGGACAAGATGAACATGCGCTCATTGGCCGAGGCAGCTCAAGGCGAAAGGGGTCGGATAGGAGACGGGGAGAAAGGCAGGCGATGAACGGACGGACGATTTCTGCCGCGTGGGTCAAGGGAATCCGAGAAACCTTCCATGGCGCCGGCCTGGATCCGGATGCGCTTTTTAGCGAGGCCGGCCTGGATCTCGCCGAGCTGAACAATCACGAGGCGCGCTTTGCTCCTGAAAAGATCAGCCTGCTGTGGGAAAAGGCGGCCGAGCGTTCCGGCAATCCGGCGCTCGGCGTGATTGTGCGCGAAGCGACGACGCCAGTCAGCTTCGACGCGGTGGCCTTCGTCATGATGTCGTGCCCGAATCTGCTGACCGGGCTGGAGCGCCTGATCCGCTATTTGCGCATCATCAGCGACGCCGCCGATCTTGCGCTGCTGAAGGAGGAAGACAGGTATGCGCTGACGGTGGAACTGGTCTCCGGGAATCGGCCGATGCCACGGCAGCGCGTGGAATTCGTGGTCATAACGATCCTGCACTTCTGCCGCCGTCTGGCGGGACGGCATCTGTATCCGCTGCAGGTCGATCTGGTCCACCCGGCGCCCGCCAATCCGGAGCCGTACAACGAGGCTTTCGGGTGCCCGATTCGCTTCGGAGCACAGCAGCATCGGCTGCTGTTTTCCGAACATGACCTGACCCTGCCGCTGCCGACTTCGAATCCGGATCTGGCCGAGCTGCATGATCGCCACGCCGCCGAATACCTGCAGCGGCTGGATGGGGCGAAAATCACCACCAAAGCGCGCGATCTGATCATCCGGCGCCTGCAGGACGGCGACCCGTCGCGCGCCGAGATCGCCAGGGCGCTGTGCATGAGCGAACGGACTCTGCAGCGCCGGCTGCAGGGCGAAGGGGCTTCCTACCACGAGCTGCTGGATGAAACCCGGCGCGATCTGGCGCGGCAGTATCTGCGGCAGTCGGAATTGACCCTGGCGCAGATCACCTACCTGCTGGGATTTGGCGACCAGAGCACCTTTTCGCGCGCCTGCAAGCGCTGGTTCGACCAGTCGCCGGGCGAATACCGGCTGTCCCTTAAACGGCCATCGCCGTACCAGCCTTCCTGAGCGCGGTACCGGGAATTTTCGCCGCATTGCCGCATATCGGATTGCTCTTGCGGAGACTTTCACCAGAGTGCCGCGCATCCGGGCCCGCAAGCCCACTACCCGCGGCATCGCTTCGGACGGCGCTGACCGTCCTATAGCCGCGCCGACACGCCGCAATCAGGGGCGAATCGCGGCGGCGATGTCAGGTCTCCTTCCGCCGCCGGTTCAGGCCGGTTCGAACAGCGGCAGCACGCCATCCAGCCCGACGAAATTCAGTGCCACGCTGGCCTGTGCCCGCACCACCGGCTTGGCGCGGTAGGCAACCGACAGGCCGGCGATTGCCATCATCTTCAGGTCGTTGGCGCCGTCGCCCATCACGATCGCCTGTGCCGATTCGATGCCGAGCTCGGCGCAGACGCGCTCGACGGTGCGGCGCTTTTCATCGGCGTCGACGATCTCGCCGGCAACGCGCCCGGTCAGCTTGCCACCCGCTTCCTCCAGCAGGTTGGCGTGCGTGTAGTCGAGACCGAGACGCGCACCGATGCGCTCGGTGAAGTAGGTGAAGCCGCCCGACACCAGCAGCGTCTTCAGCCCGGCTGCCTTGGCCGCGGCCAGCAGTGGCTCGGCGCCCGGCGACAGCCGCAGCCGCTCCTGGTAGACGCGCTCCAGCGCGCCGGCATCCAGCCCTTTCAGCAGCGCGACGCGGCGCGTCAGGCTTTCGCGGAATTCGATCTCGCCGCGCATCGCCGCCTCGGTGATCGCCGCCACCTGCGGCTTCAAGCCCTGCATGTCGGCGATTTCGTCGATGCATTCGATCGTGATCAGCGTCGAATCCATGTCCATCGCCAGCAGCTTGAATTCCGACAGCCGGCGTCCGGGCGGCACGAAGGCGTAGTCGAGCCGGGCTTCGAGGCAATGGGCATCGACCGCTTCCTTCAACGCCGGCGAATAGGTGACGCCTTCGCAGCGCCAGGCATGCTTCGACAGCGGCGCGACGCGCGCGGCGCGGGCAAGGGCGGCGACGCTGTCGACGGCGGAGGCGTTGGCGACGGGGCTTTGCAGAATCAGGTTCATCGGTTGCAGGCGATTATTGGCTATGAGGAGTATATGTAAAAAATTCAGTGTTTACGCCCGGTACATGGGCATGATGTTGGGAGTATATGTGGGATTCATGGATGTTCAGTCGCGCCGGTGCTAGCCGACCAGCATCCGTATCGTCGCCTTCACCTGCGCCACGCGCGCGCCCAGGTCCGGCATGCTGGCAGTCACGCGCAGCTTGTCCTGGCCGTGCAGCTTGATGTGGCGGTTCTTCTGGATCAGTTCGATGATGCGCATCGCATCGATCGGCGGGTTCGGCTCGAACTGCAGTACCGCCGATTCGTTATGCGCGTCGATCTTGACGATGCCGGCGCCGCGCGCGGCCAGCCGCAGCCGATGCGTCTCGATCAGCGCCCGTACTGCGTCCGGCAGCTTGCCGAAGCGGTCGATCAATTCTTCCTGCAGGTCGTCGATCGCGTCCATTGTCGCGCAATTGGCCAGCCGCTTGTACAGCGACAGCCGCTCGTGGACGTCGCCGCAGAAGTCGGCCGGCAGCAGCGCCGGCACGTGCAGATTGATTTCGGTGGTGGACGACAGCGGCGCCTCCAGGTCCGGTTCGCGGCCGGCCTTCAGCGCCTTGACCGCTTCGTTCAGCATGTCGGAATACAGCTGGAAGCCGATCTCGGTCATTTCGCCGGACTGGTTTTCGCCCAGCACTTCGCCGGCACCGCGGATTTCCAGGTCGTGCATCGCCAGGTAGAAACCGCTGCCGAGTTCTTCCATCTGCTGGATCGCATCCAGCCGCCGCTCGGCCTGCTTGGTCAGGCCGCGCACGTCGTTGACCAGCAGGTACGCATACGCCTGGTGGTGCGAGCGGCCGACGCGCCCGCGCAGCTGGTGCAGCTGGGCCAGCCCGAATTTGTCGGCGCGGTGCATGACGATGGTGTTGGCGGTCGGCACGTCGATGCCGGTCTCGATGATGGTGGTGCACAACAGGATGTTGAAGCGCTGGGCAACGAAGTCGCGCATCACCTTTTCCAGCTCGCGCTCGTGCATCTGGCCGTGGGCGATTGCGATGCGCGCTTCCGGCAGTAGTTCCTCCAGCATCGCCTTGCGGTTCTGGATGGTCTCGACTTCGTTGTGCAGGAAGTACACCTGGCCGCCGCGCTTCAGTTCGCGCAGACAGGCTTCGCGGATCACCGCCTCGCCTTCGCTGCGCACGAAGGTCTTGATCGCCAGCCGCTTCTGCGGCGCGGTGGCGATCACCGAAAAGTCGCGCAAGCCTTCCAGCGCCATGCCGAGCGTTCGCGGGATCGGCGTCGCCGTCAGCGTCAGCACGTCGACCTCGGCGCGCAAGGCCTTCAGCGCCTCCTTCTGGCGCACGCCGAAGCGGTGTTCCTCGTCGATGATGACCAGTCCCAGCCGCGAAAACTTCACGTCCTTCGACAGCAGCTTGTGGGTGCCGATCACGATGTCGATGCTGCCGTCGGCCAGGCCCTTGATCGCCTGTGTCACTTCCTTGCCGGTACGGAAGCGCGACAGTTCGGCGATCCTGACCGGCCAGTCGGCTAAGCGGTCGGCGAACAGCTGCGCATGCTGCTCGGCCAAGAGCGTGGTCGGCGCCAGGATCGCCACCTGCTTGCCGCCCATCACGGCGACGAAGGCTGCGCGCAGCGCCACTTCGGTCTTGCCGAAGCCGACGTCGCCGCAGATCAGCCGGTCCATCGGTTTGCCCGATGTCATGTCCTCGATCACGGCGTTGATCGCCGCCGCCTGGTCCGGCGTTTCCTCGAAGCCGAAGCTATCGGCAAAGGCCGCGTAATCCTGCGCCGAATACTCGAAGCGGTGGCCCTGGCGCAGCGCGCGGCGTGCATACAGATTCAGCAGCTCGGCGGCGGTGTCGCGTATCTGCTTGGCGGCGCGCTGGCGCGCCTTTTCCCATTGGCCGGAGCCGAGCGCGTGCAGCGGCGCTTCGTCCGGCGAGGCGCCGGAATAGCGCGAGATCACGTGCAATTGCGCGACCGGCACGTACAGCTTGGTGTCCTTTGCGTATTCCAGGTGCAGGAATTCGGTCTCGCCGACGCCCAGGTCCATGCTGACCAGCCCACGGTAGCGGCCGATGCCGTGATTCACGTGGACCACCGGATCGCCGATCTTCAGTTCCGACAGGTCGCGCACCATCGCCTCGACCTGGGTCGCGCCTTCGCGGCCCTTGTTGCCGGCGCGCCCAGGGCGGCGGCCGCTGTTGGCGTACAGCTCGGTCTCGGTGACGAAGGCGACGCCGTCCAGCACGAAGCCGGCGTACAAGGGGGCCACGCCCAGCATCAGCGGCGCGTCGGCGGCGACGAAATCGGCATAGCCGTCGCAGCCCTCGAAGCGCAGATCGCGTTCGTTCAGGTATTGCTGCAGCGTTTCACGGCGGCCGTTCGATTCGGCGCAGATCAGCACGCGCTTCTTGCTCTTCAGCAGCCAGCCGCGCAGGTTGGCCAGCGGATCGTCGGCGCGGCGGTTGACGGCGATGTCGGGAATCGGCGCCGACAGCTCCGATGCGCCGGCTCCGGGCTGTAGCGTCCAGCGCGCATGCGGCTTGGCCAGCGTGAAGAAATCCTCGTCGCGCAGGAACAGCGTCTCCGGCGCCAGCAGCGGCCGTTCGCGGTCCGCTTTCAGGAAGTTGTAGCGCGATTGCGTGTCGGCCCAGAAGCGGCGGATCGCGTCGTCGACGTCGCCAACCAGCGCCAGCATCGCATCGTCCGGCAGGTATTCGAACAGCGTCGCGGTGCGCTCGAAGAACAGCGGCAGGTAGTATTCGATGCCGGCGGCGGCGATGCCGTGGCCGATGTCGCGGTAGATCGTCGCGCGCGACGGATCGCCCTCGAATACTTCGCGCCAGCGGCCGCGAAACGCCGTGCGCGCCGCTTCGTCCATCGGGAATTCGCGCCCTGGCAGCAGCCGCACCTCGTGCACCGGGTACAGCGAACGCTGGCTGTCGGCGTCGAAGGTGCGGATCGATTCGATGGTGTCGCCGAACAGGTCGAGCCGGTATGGCAGGGCCGAACCCATCGGGAACAGGTCGATCAGGCCGCCGCGCACCGAATATTCGCCGGGCGACATCACCTGCGACACGTGGCTGTAACCGGCCAGCGTCAGCTGCGACTTCAGGCGTGCCTCGTCCAGTGTTTCGCCCTTCTTGAAGAAAAAGGTGTACGCGGCCAGGAACGGCGGCGGCGCCATCCGCGCCAGCGCGGTAGTGGCGGCAACGATCAGCACGTCGCACTGGCCGTTGCGGATTTCGTACAGCGTCGCCAGCCGCTGCGACACCAGGTCCTGGTGCGGCGAGAAGGCGTCGTAGGGCAGAGTTTCCCAGTCGGGCAGCAAGTGGCAGCGCAGCGCCTCGGCGCCGGCTTCGCGGAACCACGGGATTTCGGCACGCAGGCGCTGGGCGTCGGCGGCGTTGGCCACCACCACCGCCAGCATCCGGCCCTGACGCTTCAGCTGCGCCGCCGCCTGCGCCAGTGCCCAGGCGTCGGCCGAGCCGTTCAGCGGCGGCAGCGCGAAGCGCTGGCCGGATTTGGGAAAGAGTTTTGAAAGGTCAGGAAACATCGGGGGAGGGAGGGCAGGCGCCGGGAGCGGCGGTCGAAAAGCCTGCGGGGGTAGGGGTTTGACGGTTAGAATCTGGCCCACATTATAAGTTATGCCAGTGCCGCCGTCGGCAGCGCGGCCGGCATCGAACCGTATCGCCGTCATGGATTTTCCGCCCTCGTCCCCTTCGTCGGTTCCGCAGGCTTCGCAGCCGCGGCCGCGCTCCGTCGCGCTGATTCCGGCGGCCGGTGTCGGCGCCCGGATGGCGGCCGGCTGCCCCAAGCAATACCTGTCGCTGGCCGGCAAGCCAATGCTGCGCCACGTGCTGGACACCTTCGCCGCCGCCGACGCGATCGCGCGCGTTTACGTGGTGGTCGGCGCCGACGACGGCTATATCGACGCGCTGCTGGCCGAGATGCCGCAGGCGGCGCGCATCGGCGTGCTGCGCTGCGGCGGCGACAGCCGCCGGCAATCGGTGCTGAACGGCCTGCTGGCGCTGGCCGCCGAGGTTGCCGCCGACGACTGGGTGCTGGTGCATGACGCCGCCCGTCCCGGGCTCACGGTGGAGCTGATCGACGGGCTGATCGATGCACTGCATGACGACGCGGTCGGCGGCCTGCTGGCGCTGCCGGTGGTCGATACGTTAAAGCGCGAGGACGGTGCCGGGCGGGCCGCGGCCACCGTGCCGCGCGCCGGCCTGTGGGCAGCGCAGACGCCGCAGATGTTCCGCCACGGACTGCTGCTGCGGGCGCTGCAGGCGGCCGGCGAGGTCACCGACGAAGCCGGCGCGGTCGAGGCGCTCGGGCTGCGGCCGAAACTGGTGGCCGGCAGTCCGCGCAATTTCAAGGTCACGCTGCCGCACGACGTGGCGCTGGCCGAACTGTTCTTGGGAGGAAAGGCATGATGCGCCATCCGGGCTTCAGGATCGGTCAGGGCTACGACTGCCATGCATTAGTACCGGGCCGCGCATTGGTGATCGGCGGCGTGCCGATCGCGCACCACGCCGGCCTGCTCGGCCATTCCGATGCCGACGTGCTGCTGCACGCGGTGACCGACGCGCTGATCGGTGCCGCCGGGTTGGGCGACATCGGCCGCCACTTTCCCGACACCGACGCACGCTTCGCCGGCGCCGATTCGCGCGCGCTGCTGCGCGAAACCGTGGCGCGGCTGGCGGCGGCCGGCTACGCGATCGGCAACGTCGATGCGACCGTGATCGCGCAGGCGCCGAAGCTGGCGCCGCACATCGCGCGCATCGTCGCCAACCTGGCGGCCGATCTCGGCATCGACGCCGAATACGTGAACGTCAAGGCGAAGACCAACGAGAGGCTCGGCTATCTCGGCCGCGGCGAGGGCATCGCCGCCGAGGCGGTGGCGTTGGTCTATCGCGCCGACGCTGGCTGAGCGCGCCGATTTCATTCGCCAATCGCGGATATGCAAATTGTCAATTTGCTCTTTGCGCCGCTTGCCGTGACAATCTCCCGTTCCTGTCGCGCCCGGTGCGGCGACCCGGTATCCGCAATCCCGTCATTCTGATCTTTTGAAGGAGAGCATCATGGCCAACGAGGGCTACCACGAACCGATCGAGAAGCTGTCCGCCGAAACCATGGACATGCACCGCGCGGTGCAGTCGCTGATGGAAGAACTGGAGGCGGTCGACTGGTACAACCAGCGCATGGACGCCTGCACCGACCCCGAACTGAAGCGCATCCTGCAGCACAACCGCGACGAGGAAAAGGAGCACGCGGCGATGGTGCTGGAATGGATCCGCCGGCGCGATCCGAAGATGGACCAGGAACTGAAGGAAAACCTGTTCAAGACCGGTCCGATTGCCGGCAATCACGACCACGACCATTGAGCCCGCGGTCGGTCGGCGCCGGACTGGCAAAGCCTGTCATTCCGGAGCAAGTGGAATGACCACGCATAGGTCAGCCGAGCTCAGGCCGCCAGCCGCGGCAGTTCGATCCTGACCAGCAGGCCGCCGCCGTCCCGGTTGCGCAGCCGCAGGCTGCCGTCGTGGCGGCGGATCACCCGGTCGACGATCGCCAGTCCCAAACCGGCACCGCTGGCCTGGCCACGTGCCGCGTCCATGCGCGCGAACGGCTTCAGCAGCCGGCCCATTTCCGCTTCCGGCACGCCGCTGCCGCGGTCGGCAATCTCGATCACCACCAGGTTGTTGTCGGTGCGGCAGGCCAGTTCCACTTGCGCTGTCTGCGCACCTTCCGCCTTGCCGTAGCGACGCGCGTTTTCCAGCAGATTGACAAACACGCGCCGCAATTCGAGCGGATCGCCGCGTACCTCGACCTGCGGCTGCAGCGTGGCGGCGATCTTCAGGTCGGGCTGGCGCGCCTCCTGTTGGACGACCTCGGCCAGCAGCGCCGACAGGTCCAGCACGGCCTGGCGGCTGGCATCGACCGGCCGCGCGTAATCGAGGAACTGGCCGATGATCGCGTCCATCTGCGCCAGGTCGGACTGCATGCCGCGCCGCGCGTCGTCCGCCAGTTCAGGCGCCATTTCGACTTCCAGCAGCATGCGCGCCAGCGGCGTGCGCAGGTCGTGCGAAATCCCGGCCAGCACCAGCGCGCGGTCGGACTCGACCCGTTTCAGGTCGTCGACCATCTGGTTGAAGCTGCGGTTGGCTTCGCGGATTTCGGTCGGGCCTTTCTCCGGCAGCACATCCGGCTCGCGGCCGCGCGCGATGGCGCGGGCGGCGGCGGTCAGCCGTGCCAGCGGCTGGTTGATCAGCCCGGAAATGAATACCGCGCCCAGCAGCGACAGCAGCAGCACGACGCTGGCCCAGCCGGCCCATTGCAGGCTGGTGTTGCGGCCGATGCGCTCGCGGTCGAGCATCAGCCAGTATTCGTCGTCGTCGATCGCAAAGCTGACCCAGAAGCCGGCGACGTCGTTGACGCGGCTGGCGAAGCGGGTGTCGGCGCCAAGCCGGCTGCGGATCGCGTCACGTGCCTGCGCCATCAGGCTGCTTTTGGCCGGTGCCTGCACCACGTCGCTGTCTTCCAGCGGATAGATGCGGATGCCCTCGTTGCTGGCCAGCTCGAACAGCAGCTCGCGCCGCAGGTCCGGCGCCGAATGCGTCAGCGCCGCGCGCGTGATGGTGACGATCGACACCACCTGCGCTGCGATCTGCTGCGCCCGGGGGCCGCGCTCGACGATGCGGAAGCTGCCGACCCAGGCAGCCATGCTGACCATGATCAGGAACGCCAGCAGGAAGAAAGTGCGCCAGAACAGGCCGCTGGCAAACCAGGCCGGCCGGTTCGGAAACGGGCGCATCGGGGTGGTGACCACGGCCGGCGCGCTAGCGCGGCTGGCCCTCGGGGATGAAGACATAACCGAGGCCCCAGACGGTCTGGATGTACAGCGGATTGCCGGGGTCGGGCTCGATCAGCTTGCGCAGCCGCGAGATCTGCACGTCGAGGCTGCGGTCGAACACTTCGTATTCGCGCCCGCGTGCCAGCTCCATCAGCTTTTCGCGCGACAGCGGCTGCCGCGCATGGCGCGCGAATACCTTCAGCACCGAAAATTCCCCGGTGGTCAGCGGTACCGGGTTGCCGTTCTTCTTCAGCGAACGGGTCGCCAGATCGAGCACGAAGTCGCCGAATTCGAAGGTTTCCGGCGTTTCCGACGGCGCCCCCGGCAATTCGTCCGGCCGCTTGCGGCGCAGCACGGCGCCGATGCGCGCCACCAGTTCGCGCGGGTTGAACGGCTTCGGCAGGTAATCGTCGGCGCCCATTTCGAGGCCGACGATGCGATCCACGTCCTCGCCCTTGGCGGTCAGCATGATGATCGGTGTCTGATCGCCGGCGCCGCGCAGGCGGCGGCAGATCGCCAGCCCGTCCTCTCCCGGCAGCATCAGGTCGAGCACCAGCAGGTCGTAGCGCTCTCTGATCCAGAGCTTGTTCATCGCCTGCGCGTTCTCGGCGGTGATGACATTGAAACCCTGCTCGGACAGGTAACGGCGCAGCAGGTCGCGCAGGCGGGCGTCGTCGTCCACCACAAGAATCTTGGACTGATGGCCGGTCGGATTGTGGTTTGCGTTGTTCGTGTTCATGGGCTTATGGTAACGTCAAATTCCGTCGGCCACGCGGGCTGCGCAAAGGGATTACAAAGTGTTACAGACTTTACGGAAAAGCTCTTATGCCGGCACTGCCGGCGCCCTACACTCGGTCGGTAACAGGTTTGCCGCCGCTGTCGGGCGGCGCCGCCGTTTCGGATGAAAACCCCTATGAAGATGGCACTCAAGAAAGGCGTGTTCTGGCTGTTGCTGATGCTCGGCATGGCGAGCGCCTTTGCCTGGCCGGGCGATGCCGCCCGTGACGGCGGCATGTACGCGGTGCAGTACCAGCCCTATGCGCAGCAGCGCGGCCCCCAGGGCGGGCGCGGCCAGGATGCGCGGGGCGAGCGCCGCCGTGGTGGCGATGGTGATTTCCAGGGCCAGCGTCGCGACGCCGGCGATCAGGACGCCGGCCGCCGCGCCCGCATGACGCCGGACGAGCGGCGCGACTTGCGGCGCCAGATCAACGAAGCCGGGCGCGACCTGTATCCGGCGCGCCCGTCCCGGCGCTAGTTCCGCGAATTCGGCGCCGCCTCAACGCTCGTTCGACTCTCACGCGCGAAAGCGCGGTACGCTGCCGGTTGCCCAGTATTCCCCTTCGGTCGGATGTGCGGCTCTGGCGATCATGCCGCGCGCCTGGAATAGCGGGTGCAGGATCGCCTCGTCGGCGCGCAAGACCGGCGTCACGCAGCAATCGTGGCCGGCGAATTTGGCGGTCCATTCGGCCAGCGTGGCGCCGGCGAAGATCGCATCCAGCTCGGCCTTGAGCGTCTGGGCGTCGGCGCCGCCGATCCGCTGCCCGCGTGACCAGTGGCGCTGCTTCAGGTCGGGCCGTTCCAGCACGTCGCAGCAGCTTTCCCAGAACTTCAGCTCCAGCGCGCCGACCGCCATGAAGCGGTCGTCGGCGGTGCGGTAGACGTTGTAGCAGGGCACGCCGCCGGTCAGCAGGTCGCGCCCGGGCGCCGCCGCGCAGCCGAAGTTGTTGAGCGAAATCAGCGGCATCAGGTTGTGCGCGAACACGGCATCGGTCATCGACACGTCGACGAAGCGTCCGGGGCCGCCCATCTTCACCGCCAGCAGCGCCGCGAGGATGCCCTGCACCGCGGTCAGCGCGCCGCCCAGCAGGTCGCCGACCTGCAGGTTCGGCAGCGCCGGCGTGCCGTCCGGTCCGACGTTCTGTTCCAGCATGCCGGCCAGCCCGACGTAGTTGATGTCGTGGCCGGCCGCCTGCGCCAGCGGGCCGTCCTGACCGTAGCCGGAGATCGCGCACAGCACCAGCTTCGGATTGCGCTCTTTCAGCGCTTCCCAACCGAGGCCGAGCCGCTCCATCACGCCAGGGCGAAAGCTCTCCAGCACGACGTCGGCGGTCTCCACCAGCGTCAGGAATTCGGCGTGCTGCGCAGCGTCCTTCAGGTCCAGCCGCAGGAAGCGCTTGCCGCGGTTGACGGCGACGAAAAATTGCGACACCTGCTGCCGCACCGGGCCCATCGTGCGCGCATAGTCGCCGACCTCCGGGTCTTCGATCTTGATCACCTCGGCGCCCATGTCGGCCAGATGCATGCCGGCCACCGGGCCGGGCAACAGGCGCGACAGGTCGAGCACGCGGATGCCGGCAAGCGGCTGGTCGATCGGGGCGTCGGTCACGGCGATTTCTCCTTGGGTGAGGGGATCGGTGGTCAGGCCAGCACCTGTTCCAGCGCTTCCTGCTGTTCCAGCCATTCGGTTTCCAGCTGACCCAGCTCTTTCGCCAGATACGCCTGGTCGGCCAGCAGCGTCTTCAATTCTTCCTTGCGGGCGCTATCGTAGATGTCCGGCGCCGACAGACGGGCGTCGATGTCGGCCTTCTTCGCCTCGCATTTCGCCATCTGCTCTTCCAGCCGCTTGATGCGCGCCTCGATCGGCTTCTTCAGCGCCGCCAGCCGCTGCCTCTGCTCGGCTTCGGCGCGCTTCTGTTCGCGCCGGTCAAGCGCCGGTGCCGGCGTTACGGTTGCCTGCGGCGCCGGCAACGGCACCGTGCCCTGAGTCTTGTCGGCCAGCTTGGTCTTGAACAGCCAGTCGCGGTAGTCGTCGAGGTCGCCGTCGAACGGCTGCAGCCGGCCGTCGGCGACGATGACGAACTGGTCGGTGGTGGCGCGCAGCAGGTGGCGGTCGTGCGACACCAGCACCAGCGTGCCCTCGAACTGCGCCAGCGCCTCGGTCAGTGCCTCGCGCGTTTCCAGGTCGAGGTGATTGGTCGGTTCGTCCAGCAGCAGCAGGTTGGGGCGCTGCCAGACGATCAGCGCCAGCGCCAGCCGCGCCTTTTCGCCGCCGGAAAACGGCGCGATCGGGCTCGACGCCATGTCACCGGGGAAGTTGAAGCTGCCGAGGAAGTTGCGCAGCTCCTGCTCGCGCACGTCCGGTGCGATGTGCTGCAGGTGCCACAGCGGGGATTCGTCGTGGCGCAGCATCTCGACCTGGTGCTGGGCGAAATAGCCGATCGCCAGCCCCTTGCCGTAGCGCGCCTCGCCGGTCAGCGGCAGCAGCACGCCGGCGATGGTCTTGATCAGTGTCGATTTGCCGGCACCGTTGACGCCCAGGAGGCCGATGCGCTGGCCGTTCTGCAGCGAAAAATCGATGCCGGAGACGATGGTCCGGCCGTCGCCATCCTCATTGCGGTAGCCGGCGTCGACGCCTTCCATCACTAGGAGCGGATTCGGCGCCGACAACGGCTCGCGGAACTCGAACGAGAATTCGGCGGCGGCGCGCAGCGGCGCGAGTTCCTCCATCTTCGCCAGCGCCTTGATCCGGCTCTGCGCCTGCTTGGCTTTGGTGGCCTTGGCCTTGAAGCGGTCGATGAAGGATTGCAGGTGGGCGCGCTGGCGTGCCTGCTTTTCCAGCATGCCCTGCGCCAGCACCAGCTGGGCGGCGCGCTGGCGCTCGAAGGACGAGTAATTGCCGGTATAGCGTTTCAGCTTGCGGTCGTCGATGTGGACGATCACGCCGACCACGCCGTCGAGGAAATCGCGGTCGTGCGAAATGATGATCAGCGTGCCTTCATAGCGCTTCAGCCAGTCTTCCAGCCACAGGATGGCGTCGAGATCGAGGTGGTTGGTCGGTTCGTCCAGCAGCAGCAGGTCGGACGGGCACATCAGTGCCTGCGCCAAGTTCAGCCGCATGCGCCAGCCGCCGGAAAAGCTGGCCACCGGCTGCTGCATCTGCGCGGCCGAAAAACCGAGGCCGGTCAAGAGCTGCTCGGCGCGCGAGCGCACCGTGTAGGCGCCGGCGTCGGCCAGCGCCGCGTGCAGCTCGCCGATGCGCATGCCCCTGGCGTCGGCGTCCGGCGCGCTCTCGGCCTCCGCCAGTTCCTGCTCCAGCCGGCGCAGCGTGGCGTCGCCGTCGATCGCGTATTCCAGCGCCGGCCGCGGCAACGGCGGGGTTTCCTGGGCGACGTGGGCCAGCCGCCAGCGGGCCGGGAAATCGATGGCGCCGGCGTCCGGGTGCAGCTCGCCGCGCAGCAGCGCGAACAGGCTGGATTTGCCGGCGCCATTGGCGCCGATCAGGCCGATCTTGTCGCCCGGGTTCAGGGTCAGGTCGGCTTGTTCGAGCAGCGGCTTGACGCCGCGCATCAGCGACACGTGTTGCAGGCGAATCATTGGAAATAGGGGAGTATGGT